>SBFN01000268.1 GCA_006226895.1 Deltaproteobacteria bacterium
TCACCTAAGCCATTGACAGACTGGTGAAAAGCCGGTAAATAGGTTTATCGAAAGAGAGCGCTGCCTGCCTAATCAGTTGCCTGAGATAATTATTTTTCCTTTCATATAGCGTCCAACTCATGAATACGGACTGACCTCAAGCCAATAAGAAATTCTTTAAAATATATGCGTGGGCTGCCCAGAGTTAAGTGCCCGCAAAGATAACCTACCAACACATCATAATCATTTCGGACCGGAAAACTCGGAGAACAAGACCTCTTACATTCACAAATGAACCAAGCGGCGATCGCGGCAACCTTTTGCCGTCGTAAGCTGTGCGCTATTCTGAGCCGGTAGACTATCAAGGAGAACCGATGAACCTGAAGGAATTGAAAGAAAAGAAGATTGCCGACCTTTCGGCGATTGCCAAGGAGCTTGGCGTCGAAGGGGCTTCAGGTCTGCGCAAGCAGGACCTGATCTTCGCTATTCTCAACACGACCTCCGCCAAGAATGGAGCTATTTTTGGAGAGGGGGTGCTTGAGATCCTTCCCGATGGATTTGGTTTCCTGCGTGCTCCTGACGCCAATTATCTGCCCGGCCCTGATGATATTTACGTTTCACCATCACAGATCCGCAGGTTTAATCTTAAGACCGGTGACACTGTCTCCGGCCAGATCAGACCGCCGAAAGAAGGCGAACGTTACTTTGCTCTACTTAAGGTCGCCGAGGTCAACTTCGAGAACCCGGCCGTTGCCCGTGAAAAGATCCTGTTTGATAATCTGACGCCTCTCTATCCCGATGAGCGCCTGATTCTGGAAAGTGAACCGGACAACCTTTCGGCGCGTGTCATTGATCTGGTTGCGCCGGTTGGCAAAGGACAACGTGCCCTGATTGTTGCCCCACCGCGGACCGGTAAGACGGTTCTGTTGCAGAACATTGCCAACTCGATTACAGCCAATCATCCGGAAGTCTACCTGATCGTGCTTTTGATCGACGAGCGGCCCGAGGAAGTCACTGACATGCAGCGTACGGTTGATGGCGAGGTTATCTCCTCGACCTTTGACGAGCCTGCGACCCGCCACGTCCAGGTTGCCGAGATGGTTATTGAGAAGGCCCGCCGACTGGTCGAGCATAAGCGCGATGTTGTTATTCTCCTCGACTCTATTACCCGCTTGGCGCGTGCTTACAATACGGTTGTGCCGCCTTCCGGCAAGATCCTGTCCGGTGGTGTCGATTCCAACGCACTGCACAAGCCGAAACGTTTCTTCGGTGCGGCCCGTAATATTGAAGAAGGTGGCAGCTTGACGATTATCGCGACCGCGCTGGTAGATACCGGTAGCAAGATGGACGAAGTCATCTTTGAAGAGTTCAAGGGCACCGGCAACATGGAGCTGCATCTTGACCGCCGTCTGGTCGAAAAGCGGTCCTTCCCGGCGATCGACATCAATAAATCCGGGACCCGTCGTGAAGAACTCCTGGTTGACGAAAAGAGTCTGCAGCGCATCTGGCTGCTCCGCAAAGTGCTCTCATCGATGAACGTGGTTGACAGTATGGAGTTCCTGCGCGACAAGCTCGGTGACGTCAAGACGAACCAGGAATTTCTCGATAGTATGAACCGCTGAGCTTGATTCTGCTTAAGCTCATTGTAGCGTCCGGTGACAGATCACCAGAAAAAGTTGCAATTGGTTATAAATAGTGGTATCAAATCACTCTTTTAAGGCCTTACAGGGCCCACTAAATCCGCGACCTGTACCAAGCCAGGTCAATCAGGAGTTGAACGATGAAAGAAGGTATCCACCCGAGTTACGAGGCATCCACGGTTACTTGTCACTGTGGTAATTCATTCGAGACCAAGTCGACCAAGGGCGACATCACGACGGAAATTTGCTCGTCTTGCCATCCCTTTTATACCGGCAAACAGAAACTGATGGACACCGCTGGTCGGATCGAACGTTTCCGCAAGAGATACGAAAAGAAAGACTAGAGTTCTGGGGGGCGGCCCTGTTGGGTCGTCCCTTTCTGTTTGCGGCCGGGTTCGCCGGCACAATCTCTTCCGCGTCCCGTTCCGGGACACGGCCCGGTTCACCGGACGACGCGGTCTTATTTGGAAACGAAGGCCATGCACGTCCAACTTCTGTCACACACTCCTATTCCTGAGCAGGTCGTTGCAGCTGCAGCGCGGCTTTGTTATTCAGAGTCTTCCATCGAACAATTACTTGGTCAGGGTCCAGAGCAGATCGCCAAGATGTTGCAGAAGATTCTTGAGCTCGGCCACTTCTCGGTCCTTGAACACGCCTCTTTCACCTTTGGTATCGAAGGTATCAGCCGCGCTTGCTCCCACCAGCTTGTGCGTCATCGAATCGCCTCATTTTCGCAACAGAGCCAGCGTTATGTTTCTCATGAGCAGCAGTTCGAGTTGATCGTCCCTGAGAGTATTCGCGAACACCAGTCTCTGCTGGAGCGTTTTGAGACGCATATGCAGGTGACTCACGAGCTCTACAGAGACTTGATGGATGCAGGTGTTCCAGCGGAGGATGCCCGCTTCGTGCTGCCAAACGCGGCATCGACCAAGCTGGTGATGACTATGAATGCCCGTGAGCTGCATCATTTCTTCGCGCTGCGTTGCTGTCGCCGGGCTCAGTGGGAGATTCAGGCGCTGGCCAAAGAAATGTTGCAGTTGGCACGGGCGGCTTCATCTCTGCTCTTTGCTGAGGCCGGCCCCGGATGTCTGAAGCGGCCTTGCCCTGAAGGTGCTATGACCTGTGGTGAGATCAAGGCCGTTCGTGAAGAGTATTGGCAACTGTAAATCAACCCTGAACCTGTGATTTTTGACTCATGCCAGGTTCAACATCAAGAACGATGACAGATCCCCATGCTGAATAAACTCGAAGAAGTTGCTGACCGTTTCCGCGAGGTTGAGGGCTTGCTCGCTGACCCAACGGTGATGAACGATCAGAACCATTACCGTGCCCTGACCATAGAGCACTCTGAGCTGATTGATGTCGTTAAAGGTTACGAGCGTTGCTGTCGTATCAGGGAGGAAATTGCCGGCAGCCAGGAGCTTCTTAAGGATGCGGATGCAGAGGTTCGCGAAATGGCGAACGCAGAAGTCTCAGAGCTCGAAACTGAACTCACTGAGCTTGAGGAGCAACTCAAGGTCATGCTGCTGCCCAAGGATCCGAATGACCAGAGGAACGTCGTTCTTGAAGTCCGCGCCGGGACCGGTGGTGATGAAGCGGCTCTGTTTGCCGGTGACCTTTTTCGCATGTACTGCCGATATGCCGACCGCCAGGGTTGGAAGGTGGAACTCCTCAGTACGGCTGAATCGGAAGCGGGTGGTTATAAGGAAGTCATCGCTCTGGTCAGCGGTAAAGGGGTTTTCTCACGTTTTAAATATGAGAGCGGCACCCACCGGGTACAGCGGGTTCCGGAAACCGAAGCCCAGGGGCGGATTCATACTTCCGCCTGTACCGTAGCGGTGATGCCGGAAGCTGATGATGTTGAAGTCGACATTGATCCGTCCGATCTGCGCATTGACCTCTACCGGGCCTCCGGAGCCGGCGGGCAGCACGTCAACAAAACCGAATCGGCTGTGCGGATAACTCATGTTCCGACCGGGGTTGTGGTTGCTTGCCAGGATGAGAAATCCCAGCATAAAAACAAAGCCAAGGCGATGAAGGTTCTGCAGTCGCGAATTCTTGATGCCATGCAGGCTGAGCAGCATGCGAAGATGGCCGCTGATCGCAAGAGCCAGGTTGGCAGCGGCGATCGCTCCGAACGTATCCGTACCTATAACTTTCCTCAGGGGCGCTGTACGGATCACCGCGTTAACCTGACGCTTTACAAGCTTGAAGCCATCATGCAGGGTGATCTTGATGAAGTCATCGACACCTTGACGACCCATGCCCAGGCCGAACTGATGGCCGGGCAGGACAGCTGATTGCACAGGGAGTTCGCTTGACTGAGCGTTGGACGGTTCTCAAAATTCTGCAATGGACGGCAGACTATTTTGCTGGCAAGGAGATTGCTTCCGCACGTCTGGAAGCCGAGCTGCTGTTGGCGGCCACCCTTGACCTGGACCGGGTCGGTCTCTATGTCAATTTTGAACGTCCGCTTGATTCGACCGAGTTGGCCGCTTTTCGCGAACAGGTACAGAGGCGCGCAAAAGGCGAGCCGGTTCAGTATATCCTTGGCGAAACGGAATTCTGGTCTTTGCCTTTCACGGTCAATCCGGCAGTCCTGGTGCCGCGTGCGGATACGGAAGTTCTGGTTGAGGAAGCTTTATCGCGGATCGAAGGGCCTGTTCATCTTCTCGATGTCGGTACGGGCAGCGGTGCTATCGCGGTCGCTATGGCTCACGAAAAGCCAGACATTCAAGTCACGGCTCTTGATTGCAGTGAAGAGGCTCTGCAAGTGGCCCGTGGCAACGCC
>SBFN01000183.1 GCA_006226895.1 Deltaproteobacteria bacterium
CTTGCCCAGCAAAGCCGTTTTCCGGCAAAGAAACATCGCAATCGCCGCCTGGCTCTTCGTCCGGCCCCGGAAGCTGTTTTTACTCACCCACTGACAAAGAACCTGATTCGTCTCGACGTAACGGATCTCTCAGGAGCCGGCATGGCTGTAGCGGAAGCCCCCCAGGAAGCACAGCTCTTGCCGGGGATGCTGCTGGAAAAGCTCGAGTTGCGCCTTGCAGATTCGTTCAGCCTGGCCTGCCAGGCACAAGTCGTCTACTGCCAGAGTCTCGATGAGTCTGACGAAGACGCGCCCCTACGCTGTGGTCTGGCCATCCTTGACATGGAAGTCTCCGACCATACCCGCCTCATGTCACTGCTGCACCGCGCCGACGACCGCAGCAAGGGTGTTTGTCCCAAGATCGACCTTGACCAGCTCTGGGAGTTCTTTTTCTCCAGCGGCTTTATCTACCCGCAGAAATACCTGTCATTGAAGGATTACAGGGAAGAGTTCAAGGAGACTTACAGCAAACTCTACGATTCTGCTCCGGAGATCGCCCGCCACTTCATTTACCAGGAGAACAGCAGGATCGTCGGCCACATGGCGATGCTCCGCCAGTTCAACAACTCCTGGCTGATCCACCATCATGCATCCGACCGCACCCATTCGCGCAAGGCTGGCATGGAAACGCTACAACTGGTTGGTGAAGCCGTCAACGAAGCCCAGGCGCTCTATTCGGCACACATGGATTACGTCATGTGCTTCTTCCGACCGGAGAACAGGTTTCCGCAACGCATCTTCGGTGGAGTCGCCAAACATTACGACGATCCTTCCCACTGCTCTGTTGACACATTTGACTACTTCCACTACCGCAAGGAATATGATCTCAAGTGGCGCGATGGAGGGGCCTGGGAACTGACGCCGGCAAAAGAAGAAGACCTGCTCGATCTGGAGGCATTCTACCAGAACAAATCCGGAGGGCTGATGCTGCAGGGGATGGACCTCAAGATTGAGAGCCAGCAGGATTCTTCGCTGCAGGAGAGCTATGAGAAGGCCGGCTTTCAGCGTGAGCAATCT
Organism: Deltaproteobacteria bacterium; assembly: GCA_006226895.1. GTDB lineage: Bacteria > Desulfobacterota > Desulfuromonadia > Desulfuromonadales > BM103 > M0040. The sequence goes on from SBFN01000183.1 coordinate 1,057, forward strand.
TTATTTGCCCTGCAGAAAGAGGGTTCAACCATTGCGCTCTTCATGCTCATGCGTACTGAGATCGGGTTGAACCTCTCCAACCTGACCAACGCCATCACAGTGATCGTTCTCGACAACAAAGCTTTGCCTCGCGAGGCTTTTTTTACGGCCATTTCCATGTTGGCCGCCAAGTACCCGCATGACGAGGTGCCAGTCTTAAGCTACCCGCCAGACTATGCGGCAAGCCAGTCAATCGACATTGAGAAACAATACAATCTCTGGGTGCTCAACTGTGGGCAACTTGATCCCTATTTCGAGTTTTGCGGCAATTATTTCAAACGCATAAACAGAAGCAAGGAAGAATCGACATCATGACGCCGAAACTATCCAAGGACCTGATATACAACAGCCGTATCATTGATACGTACATCAAACTGCTGAAGAAGAAGCATCCTGACATCGACACCTCCATAGCACTGGAACATGCGGGTATGCAAGGCTATGAAGTCGCGGACCAATCCCACTGGTTCACCCAGGCACAGATCGACCGTTTTTATGCAAAAGCCGTCGAAGTGACTGGGAATCCTCAAGTCGCCCGCGATGCTGGTCGTTATTCTGCTTCTCCGGAAGCCATAGGGGCCATGCGCCAATACATCCTCGGCCTGGTCGGCCCGGCACACGCCTTCGGCTTGATTCGCAACGCTGCCAGCAAGTTCACCCGTTCCGCTCAATATCAATCCAAACGCATTAGCGACAATAGTGTTGAAGTCGTGGTCACACCCTACCCCGGGATCGATGAAAAGGTTTTCCAATGTGAAAACCGCATGGGCTTCTTCGAAGCCATTTGCATGATGTTCAACGACAAGATGCCAATCATCGAACATCCCGAGTGCCTCTTCGACGGCGGCCAGCATTGCCGTTACGTGATCAGCTGGAAGCGTTCGGCAGCCGACCTGTGGGGCAAAACCCGTGACATCTCAGCATTTACCCTGGCCGGCGCCTGTGGTGCAGCAGCCTTCTGGAACCCGGCATTAACGGCACAGACCCTGATACCAGCCTCACTGGCCACGATCGCCGCCCTCTCCTACACGGCACGCACCAAGGAGAACAGGGAATTGCGCCGCAGCCTCGACAACCTGTTCGATTCAAGTGAAAAGTTGATCGAACAGATGAACATCAACTACAGCAACTCCCTGATGAACAACGAAATTGGCCAGGCGATCAGCGCCCCGACCGAAGTCGACGAGATTCTCGCCAACGTCATTCAAGTCCTCAAGAAACGGCTCGACTTCGACCGCGGCATGATCTTGCTCGCCAACAAGGATCGTGACCAATTGCTCTTCCGTACCGGCTTCGGCTACAACAGTGAGCAGCTGCGCATGCTCAACAGCATCGCATTTCACCTTAACAAACCGACCTCAAGAGGCGTCTTCGTGGTTGCCTTCCATGAACAACGGCCCTTCTTGATCGATGACGTTCGGGACCTGCACGGCAAACTCTCGTCACGCAGCCTGTCGCTGATTGAAAAGTTAGGAGCCCACTCCTTTATCTGTTGCCCGATTATCTGCGAGGGCAATTCGATCGGCCTGCTGGCCGTCGACAACCTCAAATCGAAAAGGCCTCTGCAGCAAAGCGATGTCAGCCTGCTGATGGGAATCGCACCAATGCTGGGGATCAGCATTCGCAACGCCGACCTGCTGCAGACCAAGGAGCGTCAATTCCACTCAACCCTCGAAGTTCTCGCCGCCACCATTGACGCCCGTGACCCGCTCACCGCAGGGCACAGTAAAAAAGTCACAGAGTTCGCCGTGGGCATCTGCAACACTCTGAACATCAGCGATGAGGAGACCGAAAGGATACGGGTCGCCTCCCTGCTGCACGATTATGGCAAGATCGGCGTTCCAGATGCGATCCTCAAAAAAGAAGGACAGTTGACGGAAGAAGAATACGACATCGTCAAGACTCACACTCGCAAGACCAAGGACATCCTCGAGGGGATCAACTTTGACGGGATCTACCACAACATCCCTTCGATTGCTGCGGCGCATCATGAGAATATCGACGGCACAGGCTACCCCTGGGGACTCAAAGGGGACGATATCCCCCTCGGAGCCTTGATCATCTCCGTTGCGGACTTCTTCGAAGCCATTACCTCCAAGCGTCACTACCGTGACCCGATGCCCACAGAAATTGCCTATCAGCTTCTGCGCCAACATAGCGGCAGCCGCTTTGACTCGCAAATCGTCGAAGCCTTTATCCGCTACCACAAGAAACAGCAGGGCCCCTTCCCAAGCTGTGACCTCAACCGGCCAAAGCGCGTGCCTTGCAGGACCAACGTTTCATTGCGCGCCAACAGCCATGCAACCAACGGCCTCTCGGAAGATCTCAGCACCGATGGAATGTTTGTCAGCGTACCAGAGCCCGTTCAGGAAGGAACTATGATCAAGCTGCACTTCAGCTTACCGGGTGTCGATGCACCACCGATCGAAGCCTTGGCAAAGGTGGTCTGGACCAACAACAACTGCAAAAAAGCCAAACCGGACTTCCCCACAGGTAACGGCGTCCACTTTACCGAGGTTGAGAAGCCGGCTGCGGAAGCCTTGTACAATTACATAGCCCAGGTAGAAGGTGGGCAGCCCCACTAGCTGCCTGTCGGACCATCAGAACTTTACAGCAACAGACAAACTAAAAAGGGCCTGAAGCAGAATCTGCTTCAGGCCCTTTAATTATCCGAAAACGCACTATAGAAGCTTAGCGTTTCTTCCCGCAACAGCAGATCAACGGCGTATAGGTAAACCGACGAGAGTTTTTAAATGATGTCGTGAATTCTTCAGCAAACGCTTTAAAATCGCCGCCATAAAGTGAGAAATCACATCCTGAGCGTCGTGCAGCAACCAGAACTTTGCGTTCCCAGTTGTAACGCTCAACCTCGGTGAGCTCACCATAAATCAGGTGATGGCTCGACATGTCGAGTCGAATCTCTTGATATTCCAGGTCAAAGAGATGCCCATAGAGACGCCTCCCTGCGTAGGGATCAAAATCAGCTCTTTCTTCCAGGCCCTTAACCACATCCTGAATCGTAGCATTTACCCGCTCAGGCAACCCGTCGTGGCTCAGGCAGTTGTAGTCGAGGTCAACCAAACATAAAACACCACCGGGCTTAACCAAACGGCTGAGGTTTGCAACCAGTTCAGCGGCTCGGCTGCGGTGGAACTCCAGTACAAAACGTGCCCAGACGAAATCGAATTGCCCCAACACGGTCAGATCTCCGAAAAAATCCTCTTGTTGAAAAACCAGGCCGTCTTGCTGGTAACGATTTCTCGCATGCTCAATCCGATCCTCAGAAAAATCGACACCAACCACCTGCCCTGCCGG
>SBFN01000151.1 GCA_006226895.1 Deltaproteobacteria bacterium
CTGGTTTTGGTCAAGGATAATGAGATCCTCTGGGTTGTCGGCATGCGCCGGTCTGAGGAGCAGAGACCCTTGCCGGGCGAGCAGGTTTTAAGGTTCGAAATTAAGACTAAAGTCGACTCATAATCGACTTGTGAAAGGTGCACCGATATGATAAAGTTTCCAGTGCTTTTAAAACGCCAAACACCATATATTTCAGGTGTTTTCAGCCTTAGGGGGTAACGTGAATCAGTTTTACAAGAATTTAGCTCTTTGGCTGGTCATCTCGCTAGTGATGATCATGCTGTTCAATATGATGACCCAGCAGGGTCGCGAACTCAAACCTGTTCCATATACGACCTTCCTGGCGGCCCTGGAAGAGGGTGAGATCGCAGATGTGACTATCCAGGGTTCCAACCTTGAGGGAACCTACGCTGATGGCTCAGCATTCAAGACTTATGCTCCGGATGATCCCGATCTGATCAGTATGTTACGTGAGCAGGGTGTCGCCATCGAAGCAGAACCCGATGAAGGCAGCAGCTTCTGGATGTCCCTTTTGGTCTCGTGGGGGCCAATTCTTCTCTTGATCGCCGTCTGGATCTTCTTTATGCGACAGATGCAGTCTGGTGGTGGCAAGGCTATGAGCTTTGGTAAGAGTCGGGCCAAGCTGCTCAGTGAGTCTCAGGCCAAGATAACCTTTAACGACGTGGCCGGGATTGATGAGGCAAAGGATGAGTTGGAAGAGGTTGTTTCTTTTCTGAAGGACCCTAAAAAGTTCTCCCGCCTCGGTGGCCGTATCCCTAAAGGGGTGTTGCTGGTCGGTTCTCCTGGTACAGGCAAGACACTCCTCGGTCGGGCAATTGCCGGTGAAGCAGGAGTGCCATTTTTCTCTATCTCCGGTTCTGATTTCGTTGAAATGTTTGTCGGTGTAGGCGCCAGTCGAGTGCGTGACCTCTTTGTCCAGGGTAAGAAGAATGCTCCCTGTATTATCTTTATTGATGAGATTGATGCTGTTGGTCGCCATCGTGGTGCCGGCATGGGGGGCGGTCATGATGAGCGTGAGCAAACCCTTAACCAACTCCTTGTCGAGATGGACGGCTTCGAGTCGAATGAAGGCGTTATCCTGATTGCCGCCACCAACCGTCCGGACGTTCTTGACCCGGCTCTCTTGCGTCCTGGCCGTTTCGACCGTCAGGTCGTGGTGCCAAGACCGGATGTTCGTGGTCGTCTCAAGATTTTACAGGTGCACGCACGCAAGGTTCCCCTGGGTGAGGACGTTGAGCTCGAAGTCATTGCCAAAGGAACACCCGGCTTTTCTGGTGCCGACCTTGAGAACTTGGTTAACGAAGCCGCCTTGCTTGCTGCCCGCGCCGATAAAAGTGAAGTCAACAGGCAAGACCTTGAATCTGCCAAGGATAAGGTCATGATGGGTGCCGAGCGCCGCTCCATGGTTATCACCGAGGAAGAGAAGAAGGTGACAGCCTATCATGAAGCGGGGCACGCCCTGGTTGCCATGTATATTCCTGGAGCCGATCCGGTCCATAAAGTTTCGATTATCCCTCGCGGCCGCGCTATGGGGGTCACCATGTATTTGCCCGAGGAAGAAAAATATAATGAAACTGCGGAGGGTCTGAATATTAAAATCTGTACGCTGCTTGGTGGCCGGATTGCCGAAGAACTGGTTTTTGAAAGTGTTACCAGCGGCGCCTCAAATGACCTCGAGCGCGCGACTGCAATCGCTCGCAAAATGGTCTGTGAGTGGGGCATGAGCGAGAAACTTGGTCCTCTGTCTTATGGTGAAAAAGAGGGCGAGGTTTTCCTCGGCCGTGATTATGGCCACGTCAAGAATTACAGTGAGGCGACTGCTTTTTCCATTGATGAAGAAATTCGCCGCATCGTCGAGGAAAACTATGTCCGGACTCGTGACCTCTTGTCGCAACACAAAGATGCTCTGATCGAAGTTTCTGAGACCTTGCTGGAGCGTGAGAATATGGATGGCAGTGAGATTAAGGCCATGATCTTTGCTGAGGAGGTGCCTGCTGAAGAGGCTGGCGATACTCCTGCCGAGACAGCTGCTGTTGAGGAATGATTAAAGGGCTGGTCGCACATCATGGTACGCCGCAAACCTATCTTGCCGGGCGAACCTTGCGACTCGATTTACAGGCTCCCTGTATTGTCGGTATCCTGAATGTGACACCTGACTCATTTTCGGATGGCGGTCGCTTTTGCTCGGTTGCCGAGGCTCTTGAGCAGGCGCGTAGCATGGCCCGTGAGGGCGCTGCCCTGATTGACATCGGTGGCGAAAGTACCCGGCCCGGGGCTCCATCGGTCAACGAGGCTGAAGAGCTTGATCGGGTCATGCCGGTGGTTGAAGCCTTGACCCGGGAACTGGATTTGCCGCTCTCCATTGATACGACCAAGAGCACGGTTGCTGCAGCTGCCGTCTCCTCCGGGGCCGAGTTTGTTAACGACATCAGTGGCTTGTCTTATGATCCACAAATGGCCGATGTTGTCGCAGCCTCCGGGGCAGGTTTGATCGTGATGCATACCCGAGGCAGGCCGGCAACCATGCAGCAGAACATTGATTATGAAGACCTGGTCGGAGAGGTCGTCTCTTCACTAAAGAAAAGTGTCCGCTGCGCAGAACAGGCGGGCGTGGCGCTTGATAAAATTGCTGTAGATCCAGGCATCGGTTTTGGTAAAGATGCCGCTGGTAATCTTGAACTGTTGCGGCAGACGGCAACCCTGGCGGAGTTGGGACGACCGATACTCCTGGGGACATCACGAAAAAGTTTTATCGGCCAGGTCCTCGATCAAAAGGTTCCGGCGGATCGTTTGATTGGAACTATGGCCACGCTTGCCCTCGGTTACGCAGGGGGCGCCCGCATGTTTCGGGTCCATGATGTTGCTGCTGCGCGTCAGACTGTATTGATGGCTCAGGCTGTCTGTGACGGAGCGGAGTGGGTAGCGACCAAGCCTTCCTTATTGTAGACAGGGGATGTACTGAATGTTTGAGATGTTGACAAATTTCCGATGGCTTCTGGATTTGTTTGACATCTTTCTGGTCGCTTTTATTATTTACCGGATTTTACTCCTTATTCAAGGCACCAGGGCCGTGCAGATGTTGGTCGGTCTCGCTGTGCTTTTGATGGTCTACGTTGCTTCACAAGTTGGCGGCCTCTACACCCTCAACTGGATTCTTAATAATTTTCTCTCCTCGATCATTCTGGTGATCGTCGTCCTTTTTCAACACGATATCCGTCGCGCACTGATTCATGTCGGTCGCAATCCGTTCTTTGCCGATCTCTCTTTTCGTGAAGAAACCCGCGTTATCGATGAGTTATGCAGGAGCTGTGTTGCTCTTGCGCAGGGGCAGCTTGGGGCCCTGATCGTCATTGAACGTGAAACAGGTCTTAACGACTTTCTCGATGTCGGTGTTGAGTTGGATGCCAAGCCGTCCAGTGACTTGATCCATTCGATCTTCAATACCGCGTCACCCATCCACGATGGCGCTGTAATAATTCAGCGAGGCCGGATTACGCGGGCGGGTTGTTTCCTGCCTCTGACCCAGAACCTCGATATCAGTCCGCGTTATGGAACCCGTCATCGTGCCGCGATCGGGTTGACGGAGCTGGTTGATGCTGTCGTCATTGTTGTTTCAGAGGAAACCGGGTTCATCTCAGTGGTTGTGGGCGGCAAGATAACCCGTGACCTGGAAGTGACGACCTTGAAAAAAGTTCTTAAACGTCTGCTTGAGCCGCGACGTAAACGCGGTGCGAAGAGTTGACCATGATCGACAAAATTTTTGAAAATTGGTTGTTGAAATTTATCTCTTTGGCTTTCGCCGTGGTCCTGTGGTTTTTTGTCATGGGAGAAAGCCGCATGGAAGTTAACCATATCGTGCCGCTCGAATACGAAAATCTCCCACCAAAGTTGATGATTGCGAGTGAGGTCCCGACCTCGGTTGCCATCCGCATTAGCGGGCCACGTGCCATGCAAATGAATCTTAGCCCGGGAGATATCAGCCTTTCCGTAGACTTGACAGGACTTTCTGCGGGAGTGACCTCTTTCAAACGTCTTGAGGAAAGTCTTAATATTCCGAGTGGTTTGAAGATTACCCGGATTTCTCCGTCGTATGTTGATGTCAAGCTTGAGCGGGTGCGGGAACGTGAAGTTCCTGTTCGAGTCGTGATGACCGGAGAGCCGGCGGTCGGGTTTATTGTTAAATCTTCTAAAGCCGTACCCGGGAAAGTGGCTGTAGCCGGGGCTGAAAGCGAGCTTAAAGGCGTGGCAGAGGTCGTTACCGAAGGCATCGACCTAACTAACGTCCAGGAGAGCTTCTCCCAGGCCGTGGCTATCAGCTATATTGGCAACTACACCGATCTGAAGGAAACCAAAACCGTCGAAGTGCAGGTCGTAATTCAGCCTGACCCTGACTACGTGCCACCACAACCTGAAGTGGAAACAACAGAAGAAACCGAGCCAGAAGGGGAAACAGCAAAGTAATGGCAAAGCAATTATTTGGAACAGACGGGGTGCGTGGCGTCGCCAATATTCACCCGATCACGACTGAAATGGCTATGCAGATTGGTCGCGCAGCCGCTTACGTCTTTAAACACGAAGATCGACGAAGCAGAATCGTGATTGGTAAAGATACGCGTCTGTCCGGTTACATGATAGAGAATGCGTTGGCCGCAGGAATATGTTCCATGGGTGTTGATGTTCTTTTGGTCGGTCCTTTGCCGACCCCGGGCATTGCTTTTATTACTGCATCTATGCGTGCGGATGCCGGTGTGGTTATCTCCGCTTCGCACAATCCTTACCAGGACAACGGTATCAAGTTTTTTGCAAGGGACGGTTTTAAGCTTCCGGATGAAATGGAACTGCAGATAGAAGATCTGATCTTTTCGGATCGGATCGATTCACTGCGCCCAACAGCTGAGGAAGTAGGTAAGGCTTTTCGCGTTGACGACGCCATAGGCCGTTATATCGTCTTTCTGAAGCATACTTTTCCCAGAGAGCTTGATCTGACTGGACTTAAAATCGTGTTGGATTGTGGCCATGGCGCCGCTTATCGCGTGGCTCCTGCTGTCCTTGAGGAGTTGGGCGCTGAAGTGTTCGCTTATGGCGTCAATCCGAATGGCACCAATATTAACGATGGTTGTGGCTCCACACACCCCGAAGTGATCTCTGCTGCTGTGCGTGAGCATGGCGCTGATCTGGGGATTGCTCTTGATGGTGATGCCGACCGTTGCATTTTTGTTGATGAAAATGGTGAAGAAGTTGATGGCGATCATATTATGGCAATTTGCGGCATCGACATGATCAAACGCAATAAGCTGCCGCAGAATACGGTGGTTGGCACTGTTATGTCGAATATGGGGCTGGATATTGCCATGAGAAAGGCCGGTGGCCAGGTGGTTAAAACCGATGTAGGTGATCGTTACGTGGTGGAAGAGATGCGTCGCAGCGGTTATCGTTTCGGTGGGGAACAGTCCGGTCACATGGTTTTCCTGGATCACAATACGACCGGCGACGGCATGATCTCAGCGTTACAGATCCTGGCTATTCTGCAAAAAAGCGATCAGCCGCTTTCCGTGTTGGCTTCGGTGATGACGGCCTTACCTCAAGTTCTGGTTAACGTTCGTGTGCGGGAGCGGCGCGCCATTAAGGAACTGCCTGAAGTTGAAGCGTTGATTTCAGCTGTAGAGACACGTCTGGGTGATACCGGGCGGGTCCTTATCCGTTATTCCGGTACAGAGCCCTTGATGAGAATTATGCTTGAGGGACAGGATCAGGCTGAAATTACCGGGATGGCTAATGAAATAGCTGCGCTTGTTGAAGGGACGATCGGCGAAGGAACAACAGGAGACTGATATGGCCAAGTTGGGTGTTAACGTCGATCACATAGCAACTATCCGGCAAGCCAGAGGCGGTACGGAGCCGGATCCTGTTACCGCCGCTGCAATGGCTGAGTTGGCCGGTGCCGATGGGATAACCGTTCACTTACGCGAGGACCGCCGGCACATTCAGGACCGCGATGTCATGTTGCTGCGTCGTACCGTACAGACCCATTTGAACCTAGAGATGGCATCGACTGACGAAATGGTCGCGATCGCCATGAAAGTCGTCCCCGATTACGTGACCCTGGTTCCGGAAAAACGTCAGGAGCTTACCACCGAAGGCGGCCTCGACGTTGTGAAACACAAGGACAAATTATCTCGCCATATCGATCTTTTACATCAGGCCGGTATCACCGTAAGCCTTTTTGTGGATCCCGATCTTGAACAACTGAAAGCTTCGACCAGGGTGAAGGCGGATTTTATAGAGATACATACCGGAAGCTACTGTGATGCCAAGGGCAAAGCCCAGGTGGCAGAGTTGACCAAGATTGAGGAAGCGATTAAGGCCGGCAAAAAGCTGGGTCTTGGCGTAAATGCCGGACATGGGCTTAACTATCAGAACATCCGGCCAGTGCTGGCGCTGGGTGGGGTAGAAGAATACAACATTGGTCATAGCATTATATCGCGGGCGGTTCTGGTCGGTCTTGACCGGGCTGTGCGGGAAATGTCTGAACTGGTACGTGGAAGCTGATAATGCCAATTGTCGGTTTGGGGACAGATCTGGCCAGGGTCGAACGATTCCGAAAGTTTGTTGTCGAGAATAAGACCGCCCTGTTGGGGCGGCTTTTTACCCAGGGCGAACGTGATTATGCTTTTGCCAAAAAAGACCCTGCCCCTCACCTGGCGGGACGATTTGCGGCCAAGGAATCTTGTCTGAAAGCCTTTGGCCTGGGTTGGCGAGAGGGGATCAGTTGGCACGATATGGAGGTTGTCCCCGATGAACTTGGCCGTCCTGATCTGCAGCTCTCCGGGCGTGCTGCCGAGATTGCAAACGCAAAGCAGGTTGGAGTGGTACACTTATCCTATAGCCACGATGGAGACTATGCTGTTGCCACTGTGATTCTGGAACGTCTATGAAAGTCCTGACCGCTGCCCAAATGCAGGCGATTGACCGCCAGACAATCGATGAGATCGGCATTCCCGGTGTCGTGCTGATGGAGAATGCCGGTCGTGGTGTCGCCGATGAAATTGTGCAGCGCTTTGCATCTGCAAATTCACCTCGTGCACTGGTCATGGCAGGTAAAGGCAATAATGGTGGTGATGGCTACGTGATTGCCAGACACCTTCTTGACCACGGATGGACAGTGCAAGTTCTGGCCCTGGCAGAGCGTGATGCCATCCAGGGGGACGCTGCCGTTCATCTGAGGGCTTTGGAGAATTGTAAAGGTCAGGTCGCCTTCATTGCTGATGGCGAAGCTCTGATGGGGGCACTCGTTGACGTCGGCGACTTCACGGTTTTAATTGATGCTCTGTTCGGCACCGGGCTTACGAAGCCGGTACAAGGGGTCAACCGGAAGGCGATCGAATGGCTTAATCAACAGTCGTCTCCTGTTGTTGCTGTTGACATCCCCTCTGGTGTAGATGCTTCGACTGGCCGGGTTCTGGGGGCTGCTGTAAATTCAACTTTAGCCGTCTCTTTTGCCTTTCCCAAAATTGGCCAGGTCAGCTATCCGGGAGCCGGCCTGGTCGGCGAGTTAGTGGTTGCGGATATCGGTATTCCGGTGCAAGTCTCCAGGCAAGTCTCTTCTGATTATATACTTGTCGGCGCGGATGAAGCCCGACGTTTGTTGCCGGTGCGCAATCATGATGGTCATAAGGGTACCTTTGGCCATCTTCTGGTTCTGGCTGGGTCAACGGGCAAGTGTGGCGCCGCGGTGATGGCTGCAGAAACTGGATTGCGTGCTGGGGCTGGATTGGTGACGTTGGCTTGCCCGCAAAGTGTCCAGCCGGGCATTGCTTCGCGACTGACAGAAGTGATGACTGCCCCTTTGTCAGATTTTCGGGGAGAAGCCAATCTCAAGGCTCTTGGTCATTTGCTATCCCTGACCGAAGGGAAGCAAGCCCTGGCCGTAGGCCCAGGGCTCGGGACCGGTAAAGAGGGTTCGTCATCTGATCGAGGATTCTGAACTGCCAATAGTGATTGATGCTGATGGCCTGGCTGCACTGTGTGGTCATCTCAATATTGTTGAAGGACAGCTTGATCGTCAGATGGTCCTGACCCCTCATCCAGGCGAGATGGCGAGACTGACGGGGTTGTCGGTTGCGGAAATTCAGGCTGACCGTTTCAGCGTTGCTCGTGATTTTGCGATGCAAAATGGGGTGGTTCTGGTCCTCAAGGGGGCGCGTACTTTAATCGCCTCACCGGATGGAAAGGTGCGCATCAACACCACCGGACATGCAGGTCTGGCGAGCGGCGGTATGGGTGATGTGCTGACCGGTCTGATCGGTAGCCTTATAGCTCAAGGGCTGACGGCCTTTGATGCTTCGACGCTTGGCGTTTATCTACATGGTTTCGCTGCTGACAGGCTGCAATCTGGTTTTGGCGATGCCGGGTTGCTGGCGACTGATGTTATGCGTGAAATCCCTGCTGCAAGGCAGGCTTTGGCAAAGGAGGCTTAAATGCTGACAGCTGGCGATATCATGACAACGCAGATATATACCGTACATCGGGATTCCGAAATCAAGGCTCTGGCTAAAGTTTTTGTTGAACGCAAGGTCAACGCTCTGCCGGTTGTTGATGATGACGGCCGACTGGTTGGCATGGTGACCCAGACGGACCTTGTTGAACAGGACAAGCCCCTTCATATCCCTACAGTCATCTCTCTCTTTGATTGGGTTATCTATCTGGAGAGCCCGAAAAAGTTTTCAGAGGCCGTTCGTAAGGTGACTGCACGGAAAGTAGGTGAAATTTGCACCGCCGATGTCGTGACCTGTTCGCCGGAAACTACGGTTTCCGAGGTTGCCAGCCTGATGGTCGATAACAAGGTTCACCTGATACCGGTGCTTAAAGAAGAACAGATAGTTGGTGTTGTGGCGCGTCTCGATGTTATTCGGAGTATGGGGTCTTAAGGTTTGCAGGTTTTGGAAACGACAACTTCAAGTCCTGAAGAGACTCGTAATCTTGGAAAATGCCTCGGAGAGTTCGCTCTTGCCGGTTTGGTTGTACTTTTAAACGGCGATCTTGGGGCTGGCAAGACCTGCTTTGCCCAGGGTGTTGCGCTGGGCCTCGAAGTCTCTGCAGAAACGCCGGTAACCAGTCCTACTTATACTTTGCTGAATATTCACCTGGGCCGTCTGGCCCTGTATCATTTTGACCTTTATCGGCTATCACAGGTCGATGACCTGGCAGATCTCGGTTACGATGAGTTTGCCGAGGGAGAGGGTCTGACTCTTGTTGAATGGGCCGATCGTATGACTGATGTGCTTTCTGCTTCCCTCTCTGTTAGCATCGAACGTGTTGATGAAGACATGCGTCAATTCCACTTCGAAGCGTTTGATGGCCGAGGTGAGGCATTGTTGGATAAAATGTCAAGACACTGTCCTTCTCATGGAATACCCGCATGATACTCCGTGAAAACCTTTGACGGCCAAGTAGAATACTGTTATTAAAAACAATCAACCCCCCAGGGGGCTATCTTAGCAGGTATGAGCTTTTAAAAAGTTTATGCCAGGAAGGATCAACCACAGATGGCACTAGTGGTTCAAAAGTATGGTGGTACTTCAGTAGGGAGTATCGAAAAGATACAGAATGTGGCTCGACGGGTTGCACGCACTTACGATGAAGGCAACGATATGGTCGTTGTCGTTTCAGCTATGGCTGGTGAAACCAATAAACTGGTCGCCCTGGCAGAAGAGATGTGCGAGTTTCCAAGTGAGCGGGAGTATGATGTTCTGGTTGCTGCCGGCGAGCAGGTTTCGATCTCTCTGCTGTCGATGGCTCTGCAGTCGATGGGTTACAAAGCGAAGAGTTATCTGGGCTGGCAGGTTCCGATTTACACTGACAGCTCTTCTACAAAAGCGCGTATCGAGGAGATCCAGGATACCAATATGCGTGAAGACTTGCACAATGGCACCATTGTTATTGTAGCAGGCTTCCAGGGGATCGATCGTGATAACAATATAACGACCTTGGGACGTGGTGGCTCCGACACTTCTGCCGTGGCTGTTGCTGCAGCGTTGAAGGCTGATGTCTGTGAGATTCTGACGGACGTTGACGGAGTCTACACGACTGACCCGCGCATCGTTCCTGAGGCCACCAAGATGGAAAAGGTCTCCTACGATGAAATGCTCGAAATGGCTTCTCTCGGGTCGAAAATCTTGCAGATTAGGTCCGTTGAATTCGCTAAAAAATATGATGTCGTCGTCCATGTACGTTCCAGCCTGAATGGCAATCAAGGGACCCTGGTGATGAAGGAGGATGCAGATATGGAAACAGTCCTGGTTTCAGGTGTTACTTACAATAAAGACGAAGCAAAAATTTCTGTGTTGCGCGTTCCAGACATGCCAGGCATTGCTGCACAGGTTTTCTCACCGCTTTCAGCAGCGAATATCACAGTCGACATGATTATTCAGAATGTTTCTCACGAAGGATCGACGGACATGACCTTTACCGTGCCGCGTTCCGACTTCAAAAAAGCGCTTAAGATTGTCGAGGATACGGCTGTCAAGATTGGCGCTGCTGGAGTTGAAAGTAACGAAAACATCGCCAAGGTGTCGATCGTTGGTGTGGGCATGCGCTCGCATTCAGGTATTGCCAGCCAGATGTTTGAAACGCTCTCTATGGAAGGTGTCAATATTCAGATGATCTCAACCAGTGAGATCAAGGTCTCTTGTGTTATTGATGACAAGTATACCGAGCTTGCCGTACGTGTTCTGCACGCAGCTTTCGGGTTGGATAAAGGACAGGTTTCTGAAGAGTAACGATTGTATAGCGCTTTATCAGTAATCAGGAGTGGATGAATGAGCCAAGTTTTTTTGTATGACACAACTCTGCGTGACGGTACGCAGGCCGAAGATGTTTCCTTCCTCGTCGCAGACAAGATCCGCATTGCACAAAAGCTTGACGAGATCGGCATTGACTATATTGAGGGTGGTTGGCCTGGTTCCAACCCGAAGGATATTGCTTTTTTTAAGGACGTAAAAAAAATCACCCTCAATCATGCCAAGGTTGCGGCCTTTGGTTCGACACGTCGAGCCAAAACAACGCCTGATAAAGACAACAACATCCAGACGCTGATACAGGCAGAGCCTGATACTGTTACAATTTTTGGCAAGACCTGGGATTTCCATGTGCGGGAAGCCTTGCGTATCAGCCTCGAGGAAAACCTCGAGTTGATCTACGATTCTTTGGCTTACCTGAAAAAAAAGGTTCCTGAGGTTGTTTATGACGCTGAACATTTCTTTGATGGTTACAAGGCCAACCCTGAGTACGCGATAAAAACACTAGAGGCCGCGCAGCAGGCCGGTGTCGACTGCATTGTCATGTGCGATACCAACGGTGGTTCTATGCCTTACGAGGTGTCGAGCATTATCAAGCAGGTGAAGAAGAGTATCAAGATACCGCTTGGCATCCATGCCCATAACGACAGTGAGTGTGCTGTTGCGAACTCCCTTGTTGCTGTTGAACAAGGCGCTGTGCATGTCCAGGGTACAATCAATGGCTTTGGTGAGCGTTGCGGTAACGCCAACCTTTGCTCGATTATCCCTGCTTTAAGAGTTAAGATGGGTCGCGACTGCGTTTCGGATGAGCAGATGCAGAATCTACGTATTACTTCACGCTATATCTACGAACTTGCCAACCTGGTGCCGAACAAACACCAACCTTATGTCGGTAACTCAGCTTTTGCCCACAAAGGGGGGGTGCACGTTTCGGCTATTCAACGTCATCCTGAAACTTACGAACATATGCGCCCGGAGAAAGTCGGCAATATGACCCGGGTTCTGGTTTCAGATCTTTCCGGTCGTTCAAATATTCTGGCCAAGGCTGAGCAGTTTAATATTAACCTGGACAGCAAAGACCCCGTTACTCTGGAAATTCTTGAAGATATTAAAAAATTAGAGAATCAGGGTTTTCAATTTGAAGGGGCTGAGGCCTCTTTTGAGTTGTTAATGCGACGCGCCATGGGAGAGTTGCGTAACTTTTTTTCGGTTATTGGCTTCAGGGTTATCGACACAAAACGGCATGAAGATGAGATGCCGACTTCGGAAGCGACCATCCAGATCAAGGTTGGTGGTCGTATTGAGCATACGGCTGCCGAGGGCAACGGACCGGTTAATGCTCTTGATCATGCTCTGCGTAAGGCTCTTGAACAGTTCTACCCACAGTTGAAAGAGACCAAACTTCTTGATTATAAGGTGCGCGTGTTGCCCGCAGGGAAGGGGACTGCTTCAGTGACGCGTGTCCTGATAGAATCAGGCGACAAAAACTCACGTTGGGGAACGGTTGGTGTCAGCGACAATATTATAGAGGCCTCTTATCACGCACTGGTCGATGCTCTGCAGTACAAGCTGATGCGTGACTATGCAGGCTAAGCTTTATTCTCAGACACCACCAGCACTTTTTGTGATGGCGGTGTCTGTTTTTCTTTTCCTGCTTTTGAGCCGGGATTCTTCCGTTATGGAAGATTTCCCGGCTTTTTTGCCTTTATCTGACGATTATTTTTATGTTGAGTTGTCAGGAGAGATCGATTCCCCGGGAGTGTATCAAATTAATGACGGTTTGTATTCTGGTGGCGTCATTAGTTTGACGAATGAAGGTTCAGGGGATATTTTTTTGGGATCTCTTGAATGGGCAACCCCCCTTCAAGAGGGTGAAAATATTGAAATCATGGAAAAAGAACGGAAAAACATATCTTTTCGACGAGGTTGGATGCCAGCCAGTCATCGTGTGTCTATGGGAATTCCTCTGCACCCCGATCGCATGAGTTTCGATGATTGGCAGTTCTTGCCAGGCATTGGAGAAACTTTGGCGGGGCGGTTGGAATTGGACCGTCAAGAAAATGGCGAATTTGTGAACTTGGAAGGCCTTCTTAGGGTGAAGGGGGTCGGTTTAAAAAGTATCGAAAGGTGGCGTATCTTTTTTTATGGTCTGTAAGTCCTTGTTTTACAGTCTTATTTTTTACGGCTGTTGGCTGCATTTTTTGCCTCTGTCATGATTAGTTTTTAATTGGCACGTCTTGTGTAATGTCTAATTAATAAATACAGCAAGTAAATATGACGTATTTATAATTGATTACATGAGGAGGCAAAACCGATGAAATGTCCCAAGTGCAAAGGCCGTATGTACGCCGAGAAATACTACGATTTTGTTCGTGCTTTTGATGCATGGAAATGCTGTTCCTGTGGTGAGGTGGTTGATCCGACGATCCTTGCCAATCGTGCTCGTAATCACAACGTGTTCCTCGGTTGAGTTGAGTGCGTTTCAAGATATTAAGCCCGGGGCGAATGCCCCGGGCTTTTCTTTTGCCTTTTCTCCGGCACTGTTGCATCCCAAGCTATTCGTTTTACAGTGAAATGTCGAAAGTTTCAGAGCTAATGTGCCTGAATCGTTTGTCAGTCACTCCCAGACGACATATGAAGAGACTTGATGTTTGTAGTCGTAATTAACTCTTATCTAATTTACAATAGCTCCAAATGTCGTAACTGTGGAGTCTTCATTATCGACACTCTTTTTTAGCCGTGTTTACGAAAGGATCGTCTCTATGTCAACTCATGATAGTGATGCACCCGTGTCAACAACATCTGATTCAGAGAATGGTAAAGCGGTGAGAATTCGTCGTTTGATTGAACGTAAAATGGTTGAGAGTTGGCAGAATAAGCCACATTTTTCTGTGACTGTTGCCGTTGATATGACCGATATTATTCGTTTTCGTAAAGATCTCGGCATAACGATCAATGACTTTATTATGGCCGCTTCTTCGGCGGCTCTCAAAGAGCACCCCTGGGTGAACAGCCACTGGATTGACGGCGAAGCTGTTGAACAAGAGGGGATAAACCTGGCAGTGGCCGTCGCGACCGAAGGTGGCCTCTTCTATCCGGTTGTTCAAAATGTTGAAAAACTCTCCCTGAAGCAACTTGGTGAATCTGCCAAATTCCTTGCAGAAAAGGCGCATCTTGGTCAGCTGTCTGATGAAGATCAGGAGGGTGGAACCTTTACGATCAGCAATATGGGGATGTTGGGTGTCGAGTCCTTTGTCGCGATTATTACGCCGCCTCAGGCTGCTGTCCTTGCTGTTGGTACGGTCAAAGGTGAAGTTGTGGTTGATGAACATGAAGAACTGGTGGTGGCGCCTATGGTGCGAGTCACTCTCTCCGCCGATCATCGCATTCTCGATGGCGCTGATGCTGCCGAGTTCCTCGATTCACTGAAAAGCTACCTCGAGGCTCCAGTGACCCTGATTGCCGGAACCTGTTTCGATGACGCGTGACCCTGCAATGACTCCAGTTGAACCCTCACACAGACCAGATCTCGTCAATGACATTCCTCTCGCTTCATGCGAAGAGCTACAACATCAGGCTTCTTTTTTCAATGATGCGTTCCTGGCCAGGCGCTTGCTGGATGTCATGCCGGGGATGGTTCTCGTACTCAACAACTACCGTCAAATCGTATTTGCAAATCGTGCTTTCAGTCATCTTTCTGGGAGGTCTGAAACAGAAAGCCTGGTTGGCTCCCTGGTAGGTGATGTCCTGAAGTGCCATGTGGCCCTCGACAAGGACGCAGTTTGTGGCAAGACGGATACTTGTGAGACCTGTGGGGCGTTGGACGCAATGCTTTCCGGTTTGTCCGGTGTGGGTCGTGTCCAAGAGTGTACCCTGACTCAGCAAGATGGCATTGTTGCTCAGCACTTGACACTGCGGGTCTGGTCGACTCCACTTTGTTTTGGTGGTGAAGAATTTGTTGTGCTGGCTGGCACAGATGTGAGTCACGAACGTCGGCGTTTGGCTTTAGAGCGTACTTTTTTTCACGATATTCTCAACCTCGTCGCCAGTATTCAAGGTTTTGCAGAACTCATGGAGATCGATGAGAGTGTAGATCCAATGATGGTGAGTCGCCGTATTCAGTCGGCATCGCAAAAGGTTGTTGAGGAGATTGATGCCCAGCGCGTGTTGTTGGCGGTAGAGAAGGGCGAATTGAAGGTCGATAACCACGTCCTGACTAGTCTTGATGTGCTGAAAGATGTGATTGAACTTTATGAAGGACAGGAAATTTCTCGCAAGCGTATGCTGAAAATAGACGATGATGTGGTCAGGACATCCTTCATCAGCGATGCCACCCTGTTGCGCCGTATCCTTGGCAATATGGTGAAAAATGCACTGGAGGCTTCTCCCGAAGGATATACTGTGACCCTGGGTGTTGATAAAAGCACCTCCGGCATAAGTTTCTGGGTCCATAACGCAACAGTTATCTCAGGCTCTTACCATCAGCGTATTTTCCAACGTGATTTTTCCACAAAAGGTTCAGGTCGAGGTCTTGGAACTTATAGTATGAAACTTCTTGGACCCTTCCTCTCCGGTAATGTGAGCTTTGAGTCCTCCCCGGAATGCGGAACACGGTTTACCCTAAGCTTAACAGATGTTTGCCCTGAGGCGGCCTGAGGATTTCGAGCTCCCGTGAAAGATTAATTTCAGAAAAGTTCGATATCGTGACGACAAAAAGGCGAAGCTTTAAGCTTCGCCTTTTTGTCGTTTAAGGTTTCAAGGTTTTGTCAGTCTTCACATCGAACAGTAAGTACTGGGATTTTAGACCGCCTGACGACTCGTTCAGCAGTGCTGCCGACGATCACATGCTCCATGCCGGTGCGACCGTGGGTTCCCATAACGATCAGGTCGGCATTGACCTTGCCTCCCATATCCAGAATGACTTTGAATGGGGCGCCAACGACGGCATGAGTTGCGGTGCTCAACCCTTTCGTGTGTTCCTTGCAGAACTTATCCAACTCCTTGACGGCTTGAACCTCAACTTCTTTTTCCAGAACCAGAAAGGCTTCTCTGGGTATCATGACGCGTTGGTGCTCATCCAGTTCGTTGATGACGTGCAGAACATGGAGCGTTGCGTCAGTCAGGTGCGCGAGGGTGACAGCATAGTCAGCTGCCTGCTGCGATGAATCGGAAAAATCCGTTGCGAAGAGAATGTTTTGGATGTTTCGTGACATGTTAATCCTCTTTGTTTATGTCGGAGCAATGGCTGAGCCAAACTCTTTCTTGTTTTTCGTGATTTGCATGAAGATTACCAGGCCTACCAAGACGAGGCCAATCCCATCCGACACCAGGGTCGGCCAGTAAAGGAACAGGGTGCCGACGGCTAAAAAAAGCCACTCAGGAATGGTGGTGCGCCTGAACCAGAACATCATGGTAGTCGCCGAGAAAGCGATCGTGCCCAAGAAGGCCGACCAGAAAGAAGAGGTTGTCTGCCACCCTGTCGCAGGGTCAACGGCTTCGATAATCGTCTCTCCCGGATTGACCATGCCTCCGGCAAAGGTTTTGACTTCGCTGACGTTGCCACCACGTTCTGCTTTGATGTCGACTATTTCATCACCAACCATGATCTTGACCACCGTGTCGCCAGTCGCAAATGTTCCTCCCTCTTTAACTTCAACAGACATGACTGAAGCAAAGGGTAAGTCGTCGGCGAGTGCCGGGACCTTGACGTTTGCAGTGTGCGGCTGAAAGAGGATCGCCGGGGTGAACGCAAACAAAATGGGCATAACGTAAAGCAGCTTGGCAAACTTGAAAGCGGTCCAGCCCGTTTTCCATGGGTCCGCTCCGGCTATAGCCGCTCCGGCATAAGCCGCCACGCAGACAGGCGGCGTAATGTTCGAGTCCTGGCTGAACCAGTACACGATCATGTGTGCACAAAGTAATGGTACACCCATGTCCATCAGTGGTGGAACGGCCAGTACTGCGGTGATCAGGTAAGCCGCCGTTACCGGGACACCCATGCCAAGGACAAGCGAAGCAAGCGCGACCAGGAAGATGGCGGCGAGCAGGTTCCCGTTGGCCAGGGAAATGATGATATCAGAGAATTTAAGGCCTACGCCTGTCAGTGAAATAGTGCCAACGATGATGCCGATAACGCCAAGGGTTGCACCAATGATCAGGGTGTTGTTGGCTCCCGTGAGGATTGCTTCCCAGATCTCCTTGGGCCCCATCCGGGTTTCTTTCTTGACCCAGCTGACGGCGATACAGGTGATGGTCGCCCAGAAGGCTGCAAAGCCCGGGGACTTGCCCATGATCATAAGGATGGTGATGATCACAAGCGGCAATGAGAAATACCACTGCTTCTTTAAAACTTCTTTCCAGTGCGGGAATTCGTCATC
This sequence comes from Deltaproteobacteria bacterium, assembly GCA_006226895.1. Lineage (GTDB taxonomy): Bacteria > Desulfobacterota > Desulfuromonadia > Desulfuromonadales > BM103 > M0040. Next base: position 17,195 of record SBFN01000151.1, read on the forward strand.
TTCTATACCTTTCAGCCCCTGCTTCTTGGCTTCAAAATGGATCATGCAGAATACCGAGAAGAAATAGAGCAGTGCAGGGAAGATGGCGATCATCATGATGTAGGCGTATGACGTCTCGGTCAGTTCTGCCATCAGGAAACCTCCTGCACCCATAACCGGAGGCAGGAACATTCCGCCGATTGAGGCGGAGGGTTCTATAGCCCCAGCAACGTGCGGCTTGAACCCAGCCCGCTTCATGAGCGGGATAGTGAAGGCACCAGTAGAGACCGTGTTTGCTATGGCGCTACCGGAAACCGAACCGAAGAAGGCCGAGGCAATAACAGCTACTTTTGCCGGGCCTCCAGTCGTGCGGCCAGCAAGGGCCAGTGGAAAGTCGATGAAGAATTTACCGGCACCGGACTTGTGCAGGAATGCGCCAAAAAAGATAAAGAGGATGACGTAGGTCGCCAGTACGTTGGCCATAACTCCGAAAACCCCGTTGGTTGTCAGGTAGAGGGCCGTGCATAGCCGTTCAATTCCGAAGCCACGATGGGCTACGATGTCTGGAAACATTGGTCCCAGATAACCGTAAAGGAACATGCCGATGCCGATAAAGGTCATGGACCAACCAAGAACCCGGCGGCAAACTTCGAGAGAAAGGATAATGCCGACGATGCTGATCATAGCGTCGAGATGAGTCTCTGCTCCGGCCCTGTAATTGAGGACCTCGAATTCGTGAATCCAGTAGTAGACGACAGCTCCAGATGTCAGGGCATAGAGTATGTCCGTGAGTGTCGGGTTCTCCGGCCACTTCTTCATAAGAATGTTGTCGATAAAAGTGGCTGCTGTGCCGATGACGACAGCGCCCAGCAGGATGGCGCCGATTAGCCCCGTACTGCCGCTCGTTATTTCAGCGTGGAATGCATCCACCGTTTCATAAAATCCCAGGGCTGCAACGGCGCTGGAGATGATGCCGCCGATCACCAATGAAAGGGGGATGCGCATTCGGGTCTTGCCTGCCGGATAGAGCAGAAAGACCAACACGTAAGTGACAAAGACATAGACCCCTCGATGGTACTGGGTCGCGACGGCGGCCAGGCCGGCCGTGTAAAAATAAAATAGCACCATGCCACCACCGAGCGCTGCGACCAACCACTTGAAAAGTCCGGTTGGTGAACGGTAGGACTTGGAGTCCTTTTCCATTAATTTCTTGAGTTTTTCCTGCTCTTTTGGAGAGAGGTCCTTGAGTTCTTCCTGGAGTTCTTCGGCCATGCTGACTACCTGTCTGGTTATGTGAAGCGTGATTTGAGTGTTTAGCAAAAACTGCTACAGAATACAGAAGCGGGGCTTTTCAGCCCCGCTTCGCAAACGACTTTAACGTCAATGTGTTAGTGGCCCATTTGCTCCATGGTCAGCTTGAGACCTTGCTCTTTCCAGTACTTCTGGGCGCCGGCATGAACAGGAGTTACTATGCCCGTGAGGGCACCTTCAACAGACATGGCTTTAGCAGTGCTCTTAACTTTAACCATGTAGGAGAGGCCTTCTTTGGTGAAGATGTTTGCCAGGGCATCGTAAACATGCTCAGGGGCAACGTCTTTGTTGGCGACCCAAAGAGCAGAGTCCTGGAAGGATTGGACATCATAGTCGACGCCACTGTAGGTGCCTTTAGGGATGGTGATTGGAGCGTAGAAGGGGTACTGCTCAAATGCCCCACCTTTTTCGCCAGCCTCGTAGGTGGAAAGGATCTTGATCTTGTTGCTGGCCGCAGCCTGAATGACAGAGCTGTTAGGGAAACCAGCAAAAACCCACATGGCGTCGATCAGGCCGTCGCCGATAGCGGCAGCAGCTTTGCTGTAGCCAATAAACTCAACATTCATTTTGTCCCAAAGACCGAGTGCGCCGAAGTAACGTTGGGCAGCAGCTGCAGCGCCGGAACCTGCACCACCAACAGCAACGCGCTTGCCAGCGAGGTCGGCAACTTCGTTGATGCCGCTGCCGTCAAGGACGATCAGGTGAGCAGGGGCACCATAAAGAAATGCCATTGCTTCAATGTTGGGGTACTTGTTGGTGTCGTTGGTCAGGCGGCCATTACGGGCCAGGTAGGTGTCGCCTGAGTAGGCGATGCCAAAGTCAATTTCGCCAGAGTTGATGCGACGGGCGTTCTCAACGGAACCGGCAGAGGCCATGTTGGAGACCTCGAGGTCGGCCTGCATCTTGGAGAGACGGGACGCGATGCCGTTAGAGAAGTACTGGAAAGTACCACCCTCAGGGCCGCCGCCAAAGCCGAGACGGGTTTTTGCTGCGAAACCTGTGGTGGGCAGAGCAAATGCTGCGACCAATGCGATTGCACTGACCAAAGAGAGTAGACGCTGTGCTGTTTTCATGCTGTTTTGCCTCCTATAATGGGGTTAGTGAAACAAGGGCGAATGCCACTTTCAAGTGATGTTTACGAAACACCTTAACGCAAGGAAGATGCCATTCTTAAAAAACTGTTTGTAACTTGTACATTGAAGCACAAAGAAGCTGTTTTGCAAGGAATTGTGTGGTTT
>SBFN01000193.1 GCA_006226895.1 Deltaproteobacteria bacterium
ACCTTTTTCAACGCCTGGGTCAACAATCGCAGCAGCAGACCGGCGACCTATACTATCAAAGCGAGACAGGCAGAGAGTGAAACGGCATTGATTCTGAAGGGGCCGACCAATCAACTCAAGATGCAGGCAGGTGAGAACCTGCGAGTTGACTTTGTACTGGTAACAGCTGTTCCCGAAACCCGATTAGATGTAGAATTCATCTTATTCGATCAAAACGGACTAAAAATGGCCGTCAGCCGGGCTCACATCGAGGAATAATCAGCGTAATGATGACAAAAAAAAACGCCTACCCTCTCTTTATCATCCTCCTGATCTGCTGCTTTCTCGGCTTTTCCGTCTGGTCGGCCATGCGTGCCATTGACGCCGGGCCGGAGGTCACCGACGCCGACTATTACAGTAAAGGCCTGAAATACAGTTCAACCGTACTGGAAAAAAGAGCCGCAGCGGTGCTGGGTTGGAAGGTTGAAACACAACTGATCGGACGCACCCTTGAGTTTCGTTTGAGTGATAAAGAAGGAAAACCGGTAACAACAGCCAACGGCGGTATTTTTCTCTACCTGACCGGGTCAACAACAAGCAAACGACGGCCCTTACAGGAGACTGAACCGGGGCTCTACATTTTTAACCTGACTGCCGGTATGACGGGTGAAATGAACGCACGACTTGAATTCGAGCGCAAGGGCGCACGTATTAACAGACAACTGCTTCTCAATCTGTAAACTTATGGTCACAGCCGACACATGCATTCACTGCAAGCTGCCAATCCCTCGAGGAGACCTGGTCGTCGACGAAATTGACGGCAAAGAGCTGCATTTTTGTTGTTACGGCTGCCAGGGAGTTTACAGGATCATCAATGGCGCGGGTCTCGGCAAGTTCTACCAACAGAGAGACTGGCACCAGGAAGGCGTTCCGGACGGGGTTTTTGGTACCGCTTTCGATGACGACCTTCTCGCTGGACACGTCGTTACCCGCAATGAAACATCTGCCGAGATAGCCCTGATCATCGAGGGCATTCGTTGTGCGTCCTGCGTCTGGTTGCTGGAAAAACTGATCGACAAGGTTCAGGGCGTCGAAACGGTCAGGGTCAATTACGGGACCCATCGTGCTCAAATCAGGTTCAACCCTAAAGAGACAACGCCGAAAGAAATTTTCACCAACATCAGCCGTCTTGGCTACCTTCCCCACCCCTACACGTCTGGAGCAGCACAGCGAGCGGCCGTAAAAGAACAGCGCTCACTCCTGATCCGCTTCGGCACAGCCGCCTTCCTCTCCATGCAGGTCATGGGATTCTCTTTCGCGCTTTACGGTGGCTACTTCCACGGCATCGACCCATCAATCCGTGTGACGATTCAATACTTTGCCGCAGCGGTCGCCACGCCCGTTGTCTTCTATTCCGGGTGGCCGTTTTTTGCCGGCGCATGGCGTAGTATCAGGAACAAAGCACCAAGCATGGACCTCTTGATCACCCTCGGTGTCACGACAGCTTACAGCTATAGTATTTACTCCATGCTCGCCGGCGGTGAAGTCTATTTTGACACGGCCGCCATGATTATCACCTTGATCCTGCTCGGTCGGCTTTTTGAAGGCTCTGCACGCAACCGCTCTATCTCCGGTATCGACAAGCTTCTGCGACTGGCCCCTGAATCTGCCAATCTTATGGCAGGGGAGCATATTCAGGTTGTTGCCAGCACGAGCCTCAAGCCAGGCGACCTGATTCTGGTCCGTCCCGGCGAGCGCATTCCCGTTGACGGCTTGATTCACGGGGGTAAGACCGAGCTTGACGAAGCAACCATAAGCGGAGAACCGATGCCGGTTCTTAAACAGCAGGGGGACACCGTACTCGCCGGAACACTGAACCTCTCTTCTTCCATCCAGTTGCGGGTGGAAAGGGTTGCAGCTGAATCTTTCATAGCTCGTATGGCGCTCATGGTTGAAGAAGCGCAAAACCGGAAAGCGCCAATACAGTCGTTGGCAGACAAGGTTGCCACACTCTTTGTCCCTTTCGTCACCTTGACCGCCGCAGGGACCTGGTTGTTCTGGTTCTTGAATGATGTCCAATCCAACGCGGCACTTCTCAACGCTGTCTCGGTTCTTATTGTTGCCTGTCCCTGCGCTCTCGGCCTTGCAACCCCAACCGCCGTGCTGGTGGCCTCCGGAAATGCTGCAACCCGGGGTATTCTTTTCCGTGGTGGAGACATTCTGGAAATGACCGCCAGGATCGGCACAATTGCTTTCGATAAAACCGGGACCCTGACCCTCGGCAAGCCGACCGTTGAGAAGATCATCCCCGCCCCCGGTCAAAGCGAAGAGTCTCTCCTGAGAATCGCCAGCCAGGTCGAAAACGGCTCCAGCCACCCGATCGCCCGGGGCATTGTTGCCCGGGCAAAGGTAGCCGGAATTCATATAGGCACAACGAATTCTGTTGAAACTGTGCCGGGTCGCGGCCTGCGTATGGTGGGCTCGGAAGGGGAGATCCTGGTCGGAAGCCTCGCCTTCCTTGAAGAGTGCAATATTGAAATTCCCTTTGTTGAATCAGGGTCACTGACAGAAGTTTATGTTAGCCTTGCAGGGCACTGGATTGGGACCCTGCTGATAGTGGACCCCCTGCGAGAAGAAGCGGACTCTGCAGTGGGACAGCTCCAACAATCCGGGCTGAGAACCGTCCTGCTGACCGGGGATCGCCTCGCAGCGGCACAGGAGGTCAGCAGCAAGCTGGCCATCTCCGACTTTCACACCAACCTCAACCCTGCTGACAAAACAGAATGGATCCGTTCCCATCAGGAAGCCGGAGAAAAAATCATGATGGTTGGTGACGGCATCAATGACGCACCCGCCCTCTCATTGGCTGACGTCGGCTGTGCCATGGCCGGCGGAACCGACATCGCGCTGGAAACCTCTGACCTGGTTCTTACAAGGGCCAACCTCGGACGTGTCTACGAAGCGGTTTACATCGCCCGAAAAACCCTGGTGGTGATCAAGCAGAACCTCTTCTGGGCTTTCGCTTACAACCTTATCACCATTCCCCTGGCCGCCAGCGGTAACCTGGCGCCGGTTTGGGCAGCGCTGACCATGGCCAGCAGTTCAGTGATCGTGGTCGGCAATTCACTGCGACTCGGTCGAGTGATCCGTCGTACTTTTTCAGTTGCCAAAGCCCGAGCGAGCAATTAATATCCTCCAATGTTAAAGTCAATCATTATCCTGATCATTCTCTCGCTCTGCATCGGAACAGGTGCCTGGCTGTTTTTTATCTGGGCCGTTAAGCGCGGTGACTTTGATGATATCGAAGGTCCCAAATATCGCATGCTGGATGACGAAGACGATCAGGGCTCCCAAGGAGAGAAGCATGAAGAATAGTCTGATTAACGTCAAAGCCCAGCTCATCACCCTTACCCTGCTCTGCTGCACGATCATCGGTGCAACGGCTGCTGAAACACCTATTGAAACCGAAATGACCGATGGCGGCAAAGCGATCATCGTTTTTGCCAGCGGCCCGCTACAGGCCATGACTGAAATCCCCTTTACGATTGAGCTGAAGAACAACACCGGTGAAATGATCAAAGATGCCGAACTGACTCTGGACCTGACCATGCCCTTCATGCCTATGCCGCCTAACAATCCAAAAGCCGTGTGGCAGGACAACGCTTATCGTGGCACGGCGATCTTTACCATGGCGGGAGCCTGGCAAGTCAATGTTGAGGTCAATCGTCCAGAGGCTGAAACAGAAAAAATTATTTTTGATATCGAAATGGTCACCATGAAATGAGCGACTCGCTCATTTACATGGCCTTCGTAACGGGCCTGCTCGGCACGGGCCATTGCATAGGGATGTGCGGAGGCCTGGTCAGCGCCCTGTCGCTGTCAGAGGCGGGACGCCAAGGCGGTTGGTTTTTTCACCTACTCTATAACCTGGGGCGAATCAGCACCTACACGTTTATCGGCGCTGTAGTTGGCTGGCTTGGCTCTGCCCTGGCTTATACCGATCGTTTTAAAATGGTGACAAGATCCCTGCTGATTGGATCTGACGTCTTTGTTATCCTGGTCGGTCTCGGCACTGCAGGACTGTTTGCCTGGCTGAATGTCTCCAAACTCGACTTCCCCGGTCCGATGAAAGCGATGACACTTGCCGTAGCTGGCCTTCGCCGTCTACCTCCGGCAATTGCAGCCCTCCCTTTGGGGCTGCTCTTCGGCTTTATCCCCTGCGGCTACCTCTATGCGGTGGCGATTACAGCCGCCCAAAGCGCGAGCGTTGCGACCGGTGCCTTGATGTTGTTTGCCTTCGGGCTGGGAACGGCCCCTTCCCTGCTGCTATTCGGTGGTGCAGCTCACTGGTTAAGTGGTCGGGCTCGAACCTGGATGTTAAGAATAGCGGGTCTGGTCGTATCAACCTGATCAAACATATGCGCATGATGGGTTGGTTCTCCTGAAACTTCCGCAAGAGCCAACATCAAAACATAATCTGGAGCGTAAAAAAAAGACAGCCTTCAATGAAGGTTGGTTCCAGTCTGCTGCCAAAGTTAGACATGCTTCTGGGCTCGGGAATGAAGAGAGCCCAGCAGATGGTTAATCTGTTGGGCTGTTTAATGTGTTCTTAACTTGTGACTTTGCATGAAGTTGCCTGGTTTTTCACCCCTTTTGTCGAAGCCGATGACGAATGGATTAACGGCGATCAGCAGGGCGAACTGTTTGAGGCGTTAGCCGAGTTTTCGCACTGCCGACGTTCATCTTTTCGACATCG
>SBFN01000250.1 GCA_006226895.1 Deltaproteobacteria bacterium
TGGCGAATTTCGTGCTTCGTGCCGTGATTTAATACCATGTCATTGATGGTGACATAGAGGGCATGCTCACTCTGCGGCGTCTTTATCTTGTAAGTGGCCCCCACCAGCATCTCAGGACGTTCGACATTTTCGTGCATGTCCTCAATCTGGTTTTTCTCGTCCTGGGCAGCTTTCTTACGCTGCTCGTCGAGGTTAACAACTTCGTAGCCAACGATCTTCTTTTCTATTTTTTTTGCCATCTTTTTCTTCCTTAAAGAATTACAGTTTACCGTAATAACCTTCTTTGAGAGCGTCATACAGGTTCGCCGCTGAGTGGGTCTCATTATCGTATTCTACATTTTCATTGCCACGGACTTCAAGCACTGTGCCGTCGTCGAGCGTGAATTGGTAGATGGTGTCGGCCAGGTCCTTGTCTTTAACCAATACGCCCTGGAAGGCTTCCGGGTTGTAGCGGAAGGTCGTACACCCCTTCAAGCCCTGTTCGTAGGCGTACATGTAGATATCCTGAAAATCCTCGTAGGCGTAATCGCTGGGGACGTTAGCGGTCTTTGAGATGGAGGAGTCAATCCATTTCTGTGCAGCGGCCTGGATGTCGACGTGCTGCTTCGGCGTGACATCTTCCGAGGTAATGAAGTTGTCCGGCAGTCGCTCTTCAGGTTTTTTGCTGTCGGGCATCGCATTGGGGTTGATCAATTCACGATAGGCCAGCAGTTCATAGGAAAAGACATCGATCTTCTCCTTGCTCTTCTTGCCCTGCCGGATCAGGTTGCGCGAGTAGTGGTGGGCAAAACTGGGCTCAATGCCGTTTGAGGCATTGTTGGCAATTGACAGGGAAATCGTGCCGGTTGGCGCAATGGAGCTGTGATGAGTGAAGCGTGCGCCGACTTCAGCCAGTTCGTCGACCAGTTCTGGAGCTTCTTTAGCGAGCTGTTGCATGTAACGGCTGTAGCGGGTGTGTAAAATCCGCCCTGGCACACGTTGACCAAGCTTGATGCCGTCAGCTGCCATTTCGGGGCGCTTGCGCAGCATCTCGGCAGTGACTTCGTACTCTTGCTCGAGGGCCGGTGCCGCACCCTTTTCTTTTGCCAGGGCCACCGCCTGCTGCCAGCCGGCCAGCGCCATCTGCAGCGTAACCTCTTCCGTGAAGGCGACGGCGTCGGTATCGCCATACTTCATGCCGAGCAGGGTGATTGTTGAGCCGAGGCCGAGGTAGCCGAGACCGTGGCGACGCTTGCCAAAGATCTCGTCCTGCTGCTGTTGCAGTGGCAGGCCGTTGATCTCGACGACGTTGTCCAGCATGCGGGTGAAGACAGCGACAACCTCACGGAAGTGCTCCCAGTTGAAGCTCGCTTCAGGGGTGAAGGGCTGTTCAACGAAACGGGTCAGGTTAATCGAACCGAGCAGGCAGGAGCCGTAAGGAGGTAAGGGCTGCTCACCGCAGGGGTTGGTCGCACGGATCTCTTCGCAGAACCAATTGTTGTTCATCTCATTGACCTTGTCGATGAGGATGAAGCCGGGCTCGGCGAAATCGTAGGTGGATGCCATAATCACATTCCACAGCTGCTTGGCGCGGATAGTACGATAAATCTTGCAGGCGACTTCGCCGACATCGTTCTGCACATAGTCCTTCTTGACGGGCCAGTCCTTCCAGAGAACTTGTGACGGGTCCTTCAGGTCCAGTCCGTCGCGTGCCAGTTCCTTGGCCGTTAGAGGAAAGCAGAGCGGCCAGTCCTGATCCTGCTTTACCGCTTCTACAAATTCGTTGGTGATCAACAGCGAGAGGTTGAACTGGCGCAGGCGGCCATCTTCGCGCTTGGCCTTGATAAAATCAACAACATCGGGATGAGAGATGTCGAAGGTCGCCATCTGCGCACCGCGACGACCGCCGGCTGAGGCGACGGTACGGCACATGCTGTCGTAGATGTCCATGAAAGACAGCGGCCCGGAGGTGTTGGCTCCGGCGCCGTTAACAAAGGCGTTGCGTGGACGCAAAGTTGAGAAATCGTAGCCGATGCCGCAGCCCGCTTTGAGCGTCAGGCCGGCTTCGTGAACCTTGCCCAGAATCTGGTCCATCGAGTCCTCAACGGTTGCCGAAACTGTACAGTTGATGGTCGATGTGGCGGGCTTGTGTTCGAGAGCCCCGGCGTTAGACGTGATGCGTCCGGCAGGGATCGCACCGTTCTCCAATGCCCAGAGGAATCGTTCGTACCAGTGTTGTTGTTTCTTTTGGTCCTCTTCCACGAGCGACAGTGCTTTGGCGACGCGTTCGAAGGTTGCGTGCAGATCCGCGTCGACAGGTTTGCCTGTTGCATCTTTGAGCCGGTACTTGCTGTCCCAGATGTCCAGCGAAGCTTCCTGCCAGGGGATTTCTGTCGTTTCAATCGGTTTCTTAATCACATTGCCTGCCATCTTTGATCCCCTCGTTTGTCCCCCATCGCCCCTCAGGTCGGCTGGAAGCCCTTAGTTTAAGCAGTTTGGACGATTGTCCGGCACTGCGCATAAAGCACTATATGTTGTAGCGGAAGACATTCTACGCTACTACATAATGTTTGGCAAACTGAAATTGATTAGAATTTGAGAAAATTTTTGCAGAGGCCTTCGCTTGAAACTTGTCTGATTATTGTCAGGTGAAATAGGTGTTTTTCCCTCTCTTTTTTAAGTATTAGAAATTGTTAGGGAAAGTGCGGTACAGGGTCGTATTTGGTTGGTTTGGGAGGCGTTTTTGCGTTGGTCTTTTGATTTCAGCTCTTACCTGTTTTGGTGTAAAGATGCATTCCCTTTGTTTGGGTTGTAGACCAGTATTCTTATCGCTGGCACGGCATGAAGGAGTCTTGATTTCATTAAAGCCAATCTGGTTATCCCCTTTGCTCCAATAGCTGTTTTCAGAATTAATAATTCTCTTTACCACCCGTTCGTTTCACTCACTAGAGACACAGAGAGCAGAGAACACCTGATTGCTTTTTTAATTTCTCCGTGCTCTCTGTGTCTCTGTGGTGAAAGTTTTTCTTTGAATGACCCTCACTTGAGCAAAGTGGATAACCATAAAAGTCAAAATCTCCCGGCGGCTATCAAGCGTTTCTGCCAATAAGGATTGTTCATTCTGGCATAGCTGACCCCTTTACCCGCAGAAGGTGAATGGATGAAACGGCTCTGCCCCGCGTAGATGCCGACATGGGAAATCTTGTTTGCTGAGAAGGCAAAAAAGACCAGGTCGCCGGGTTCGATCGTTTGTGGGTCAATCCTCTGGCTGGCGCGAAAAATTCCTCTCGAGGTGCGTGGTAGCTCTACCCCGCTCTGGTTGAACGCATAGCGTACCAAGCCGCTACAGTCGAAGCCTTTCGGGTCTGTCCCGCCGTAACGGTAAGGGGTGCCGAGCATTTTGCGGGCGACCTCAAGTGCCTGTTTCCCCGGAGCTTCAATCGCTTTGTCTGGGGATACCGACGGTTTCTGGTCGGTCATGACAGATGATTCTGGTACTCCTGGTTGCTGTTTCCCCGTACAGGCAACAACGAACGTGAACAGTATGAAGATCAGTGGCCATTTCACTGTTTTTTGCGTGACAGGAGACATAAACGGTCCTCATCTGGCGTTGGCAAAAGCAATTGAAAGGTGTATATCTGATTTGTAGCAAGCATTGTTCCAAGATAATGCTTCTGTGCCAGTGTTTTCAGGGGATTGCCCTTTGCCTGAAGTCTGAAATTGAGGTATCTTCAGATGACAATCTGAAAGAAAGAACAGGACTTGAATGAAATCGAAACTGCAAACAATTTATCTTAAAGATTATCGGCCACCGTCATACCTGGTTGAAACAGTCGATCTTCATATCGAACTCTCACCTTCGCAAACCCAAGTTAGCGCAACTGTTCAATTTAAAGCCAACCCGGATTACTCAGAAAAAGGAGCTGATCTCTGTCTTCATGGCCGGCAGCTTGAGCTGCTGTCCATAAAGCTTGATGGTCGGGAGTTGACTGCCGGTGAGTACCGGGTTGATAGCGAAGGCCTGACGATTCCGGTTGTGCCGGAACGTTTTGTCCTGGAGACGCTGGTCGAGATTAACCCCGAAGACAATACCGCGCTGGAGGGGCTTTATCGTGCCAGCGAGATTTTCTGTACCCAGTGCGAGGCCCAGGGTTTTCGGAAAATCACCTTCTATCCCGATCGTCCTGATGTCATGGCGCGTTTTACCACGACCCTGGTTGGTGACCTGGAAACCACCCCTGTGCTGCTTGCCAACGGCAACCTGATTGAGTCAGGACACCTTGATGACGGCCGCCACTATGCCAGATTCGAAGACCCCTTCCCAAAGCCGAGTTACCTGTTTGCCATGGTGGCAGGCAAACTCACGGCTATAGACGATAGTTTCGTCACCATGTCGGGGCGCAAGGTCAGCCTGCAGATCTTTGTCGAGGAGCGTAATCGCTACAAGTGCGAGCATGCCATGCTTTCGCTGAAAAACGCCATGCGCTGGGATGAAGAGGTTTTCGGCCTGGAATACGACCTCGATGAGTACAAGGTGGTTGCGGTTGATGACTTCAACATGGGGGCGATGGAGAACAAGGGGCTGAACGTTTTTAACTCCAAGTACGTGCTGGCTAAAGCTGAGACAGCAACAGATGTCGATTTCCAGGGCATCGAGGGTGTGATCGGTCACGAGTATTTCCATAACTGGACCGGCAACCGGGTCACCTGCCGCGACTGGTTCCAGCTTAGCCTCAAGGAAGGCTTGACGGTCTTCCGTGATCAGGAGTTTTCCGCCGACATGGGCTCGCGGGCGGTCAAGCGGATCGGCGAAGTTCGGCTGCTGCGCAATTTCCAATTCCCCGAAGACGCCGGGCCGATGTCTCACCCGGTGCGTCCGGAGTCGTATATCGAGATCAACAACTTCTATACGTCGACGGTCTACAATAAAGGCGCCGAAGTGATCCGCATGTACCAGGCCCTGCTTGGCAAAGAAGGGTTTCAACGGGGCATGAAGCTCTACTTTGCGCGGCACGATGGTCAGGCGGTAACCACCGATGATTTCCTCGCCGCAATGGCGGATGCAACAGGCGCTGACCTGAACCAATTCAAGCGTTGGTATAGCCAGGCCGGCACGCCGGTTCTCGATATCGAGGGGCGCTACGATGACGAAGCCAGAACTTTCTGCCTGACGGTGCGGCAGTCTTGTCCCGATACACCCGAACAGTCGGCAAAGCAGCCTTTCCTGATTCCTTTGCGGGTCGGTCTGCTGGGAGCCGATGGTCAGGACCTTCCTCTGCAGATTGTCGATGAGGAGACAGCACAGGTTGGCTCACGAACCCTTAAACTTACCGAGGCCGAACAGACCTTTACTTTTGTCAACCTCCCTGAGAAACCGGTGCCTTCGCTGCTACGTGATTTCTCTGCTCCCGTTAAAGTTCATTATCCCTATAACAGGAAGGACCTGGCGTTCCTCTTTGCCAACGACAGCGACGCGTTTAACCGCTGGGAGGCTGGGCAGCGACTGGCGACTGATCTCATCCTGGAGATGGTTGTTGAGATCAGGGCAAAACGGACAGCAGAGGTTCCCGGAGATTTTCTTGCAGCGTTCCGTGCTGCCCTTCAGGATCGGGAGGCCGATCCTGCACTCTTGTCTCTTGCGTTGACCCTACCGGGTGAAATGGAGCTTGCCGAAGCCATGGGCGTGGCTGACCCTGGTGCGATTTATGCGGCCCGTCAATCTTTGCGTAAAACTCTGGCCTTGGAGTTACAAGGGGAGTTTGTTGAGGTTTTAGGAGCGATGCAGGATGACGGCCTCTATTCTTTGAACTCGCAGGCGATCGGTCGGCGCAGCCTGAAGAATCTCTGCCTCGGTTATTTGGCCTTACTCGATAACCCTTCTCTACAGCAGAGCTGCTTCGATCGTTTTGCGGACGCGGACAATATGACTGACCGCATGGCGGCGCTGACCTGCCTGGTTCATAACCGATTGCCACGTTGGCAAGAAGCCCTCGCTGCTTTCTACCATCAATTTGAGAGCGATCCCCTGGTGGTCGACAAATGGTTCACCCTGCAGGCGACATCGCCGCAATCGGAGACTCTCGCTGAAATAGAGACGCTGATGGCGCACCCGGCCTTTACCATACGCAACCCGAACCGGGTGCGTTCCCTGGTTGGTGCTTTTGCTCAGGGAAACCCGGTTCGATTCCATGACCTGTCTGGCGCCGGGTATGCTTTTTTAGCTGACCGGGTGATTGAACTCGACACGCTCAACCCACAGGTTGCCGCCAGGCTGGTATCCCCTTTAAGTCGTTGGCGGCGTTACGACAGTGAGCGGCAGCGGATGATGAAAGATCAGCTGGAACGTATTCAGCGTCAGGAGAATCTCTCCTCGGATGTGGGGGAGATTGTAGGTAAATCGCTTTGAACCCGAAGCAAGGACAATGGCGCCGGTTCCAAAGAATGCCCAGGCCCCGGAACCCTTTACCTTTAACCATTAATTGACCATGAAAAATTTAAACTTATTGCCTGATATTCTGATCGTCGGTTGTGGTGATATCGGCGCTCGAGTCGCTCAGTTGGAGAAGCAGGCCGGTCGGAAAGTCTCCGGGTTGGTTCGTTCCGAAGAGGGCGCTGAGCGCTTGCGGGGCTATGGCATCGAGCCGGTAATGGGGACCCTGGATGATTTAACTTCACTGAACGATCTGCCGACAGCCGGAAAACTGGTTTACTATTTTGCTCCTCCGACCGGCGGCGGTCCTTTCGACAGCCGAATGCGCAGCTTTTGTCAGGCTGTTGGTGCCGGTTCGTTGCCAAGTAAAGTGGTTTATATGAGCACCAGCGGCGTTTATGGTGATTGTGGCGGTAAATGGGTCACCGAAGAGACGCCCCTGAATCCCCAAACCAGCCGCGCGCAGCGTCGCGTTGACGCCGAAACCACCCTGCATGAGTGGGGGCGGCAGCACTCGGTGCCGATCGTTATTCTTCGGGTGACCGGCATCTATGGCCCAGGTCGACTCCCTCTGGCAAGGATTCAACAGGGACACCCGTTGCTGCGAGAAGAAGAATCCCCGCCGACCAATCGCATTCATGCCGATGATCTGGCAGTCGTCTGTGTGAAAGCTGCTGAAAAAGCTGTTGATGGTGATATCTTTAATGTCAGCGACGGTAAGCCGGGGACCATGACAGAATATTTCAATCTTGTCTCTGAGTTGCTTGACCTGCCAGCTTTGCCGCAGGTTGATATGGAAGAAGCGAAGCGTGTCATGAATCCGATGATGCTTTCTTATCTTACGGAGACCCGGCGCATGGATAACCGCAAGATGATCGATCAGCTTGGTGTCACCTTGAGATATCCGAACCTGGAGGCCGGGTTGAGGAACGTTGTTGCGCAACTGAATAAACTGAACATGGGATACTTTGGCTCGATAGGACATTAACGGGAGGTTCAGGGATAAGCGCTCGGGGTGAATGGATTTCGTTTGCCTTTGGTCTCTTACCCTTAACCCGATTTCCGGAGTTAATCATGAAAAAAATTGCAATCATTGGTGCCGGTATCTCCGGCTTGAGTACTGCCTTCACCATCGAGCGTCTTGCCGGCGAAGCCGGTCTGGATGTCGAGGTCACGGTCTTCGAACGCGAGGAGCGAACCGGCGGCAAAATCTGGAGTATTAAGGAAGAGGGTTATCTCTGCGAGTGGGGGCCGAACGGTTTTCTTGATAGCAAGCCGATGACCCTGGAGCTGTGTGATCAGATTGGTATTCGGGATCAGCTTGAGCGCTCAAACGACAACGCCCGCAAGCGGTTTATCTACAGTGGTGGAATCCTAAACCGCCTGCCGGAAAATGGGCCGATGTTTTTGCAGTCGAAGCTGATCAGCTGGCCAGGCAAGATTCGTCTGGCCCAGGAGTTCATCAAGCCCAAGCGCACCGACGGTGTTGATGAAACCCTGGCTGACTTTGCCCGTCGTCGCCTTGGCGCGGAAGCCCTCGACAAGTTGATCGGGCCGATGGTCTCGGGAATCTTTGCCGGCAATCCGGAGACCATGAGTCTGAAGAGTTGCTTCCCGCGCATTCATGAGCTGGAGCAGGAGTATGGTGGCCTGCTTAGAGCCATGATCCTGCTGGCCAAAAAGAAGAAAGCCGAAGTCAAAGCCGGCAAGCAAGTCGCCAGTGCCGCCGGGCCGGGCGGCGTACTGACCTCTTTTGTTGGTGGTATTCAGGAGCTGACCGACGGCACGGTCAGGGGGCTGAAAGGTGAGGTTCGGACTGGTCAGGCTGTTGCCGGTTTGAAAAAGATTGATGGTGGCTGGGAACTGCGCCTGGCTGACGGTTCTAACTTTGATGCCGATGTTGTTGTTTCTGCAGCACCGGCCCATGTTCTCAAGGAGTTGACCTGGTCAGTCGACGGTGAGTTGTCCGAACTTCTTGGTGGCATTCCCTACGCACCGATGAACGTGATCTGTTTCGGTTATGAGCAGGAAAAAGTTGCGCGTGACCTGGATGGTTTCGGTTACCTGATCCCGAAGAAAGAGGGCTGTAACATCCTTGGTACGCTCTGGGATTCGAGCATCTTCCCACAGCGTGCTCCGGAAGGTCACGTCATGCTGCGTTCCATGATGGGGGGCGCCACGACTCCCGAGGCGATCGATCTGAGCGACGCCGAGGTTAAAGAAAGAACCATGGCCGAGCTCAAGAAGATCATGGGGATAGAGGCGGAGCCTGATTTTGTGCGAATTTTCCGTCACCAACGTGCCATCCCCCAATATGTTGTTGGCCATGCGGAGCGCCTGATTGCGATAGACGAGCGCCTGGAGAATCATCCCGGTTTGATCCTGACGGGCAATTCTTTCTTTGGCATCGGTCTCAATGATTGTGTCAATGCGGCATACAAGGCCGGTGACCAGGTCCTCTCCTCTTTGCAGGGTACTGCTTGATTAAATCTGATCGCAAGCGTGCTGCCTGGAAACTTGCTGTGACCTGAGTGTTCTTCTGGTCTCTGTTGCTTCTTTGAAAGCCTCCGCTTCTCAACTGATCAGTGTCGGGGCTCGAGATGACGAAAGCGTTTCAGCGAGCGCTCGGTTTAATCGTGATGACTGTTTATGTTTCTTGCAAGTCCCACTAACCGCATCATATATTGGCGCTGTTTTACTAACTACGATACAACCTCTTTGTTGGAGAAACTTGCGTGAGATTGTTGACTCGCTCCGATTTTGACGGCATCTGCTGTGCGGTTCTCTTAAAAGAACTCGGCATGATGGATGAGATGGTCTATGCCCATCCCAAAGACCTTCAAGACGGCAAAATTCCCGTCACCGAGAATGATATTCTGGCTAATGTTCCTTATGTCCCCGGATGCGGCCTCTGGTTCGATCATCATTCCAGTGAGCTTGAGCGAAATGACCTTGAGGGCCGTTACAAAGGCTCAAGCCGGGTGGCACCAAGCGCTTCCCGTGTGATCTACGATTACTACGGCGCCGAAAAGTTCGAACGATTTAAAGAACTTGTCGAGTATGCCGATAAGCTTGACTCCGCGCAGTTGAGCGAAGAGGAGATTCTTAACCCCACCGGCTGGGTTCTCCTCGGTTTCCTCTGTGACCCGCGAACCGGGCTCGGCTATAGCAAGACTTACACCATCAGTAATCTGGCTTATTGCCGTAACCTGGTGGACATGATCGGGGAAATGTCGATTGATGAAATCCTGGATCATCCGGATACGAAGGAACGCACAGATTTCTACTTTGAGAGTACCGAAAAAGCCAGGAAGTTTTACAAAACCTGTACCTGGTCAGACGGATCGATCGTTATCTCAGATTTCCGTGTTGCCGGCATGGCTCCCCCGTCAAATCGTTTTCTCATCTATTCGCTCTATCCGGAAGCGAACATCTCTATCCGCATGCTCGATGGTAAAGATGGCGCGTTCGTCTCTTTTTCAGTGGGACACAGTGTTCTCAACCGGACGGCAACCGTGGACGTTGGCTCCCTGATGCTTAAATACGGCGGTGGCGGTCACAAGGTGGTGGGGACCTGCCAGGTTCCTTATGAAGAGGCGGAAGACGTGCTTCACGAGATGGTTGAGTTTATCAAGTCGACAAGTTGATTGCTCACTGAAACAACTAAAGTAAAAAGGGCGCCAGCGATAAATCTGATGCCCCAGATTGTTGACAAACCCTGCATTGAATTGATGTGGGGTTTGTTTTTATCTGTCTGGCTGGTTAACTGTTCTGTGTTTTATTCGGTAGTCTCAGAACAACAGATCGTTAATCCTATTCATGCAAATCACTACAACACGCGACGAAACGATACAGCAACAATGTTAAAAGGTTACGACATTTTCACAGTCGTAACCTTTTGTGTTTTATGGCCTTTTTGGGTGGTCTAGTGTACCAAGAGTGTACCGAGAGAATGATCTGGTCCAACCATAACGATGAATACTATAAATCCTAATAAATAGTAAAGGGTCACCCGTCCCAGGTGGCCCTTTTGTGTCTTATCGCTATAATTTGTGAAACAGTATCGTCTCTGCGTATAATTAGCTCGACAACCATTCCATGGCTTCTTCTTCGTCAGTGAAGCCCATAAATTGCAACCCTCTGTTCATGGAAACATCCTCCCAAAACTTCCAGTGGGAATTAAATCGACTCGGTTCATAAAGAAAGGCGACCTTTATGGCGCGAAGAATTGAAGTTCCAAGCAGCGATGACAGCTTTGTTGAAAAGTCATGTGCAGGCATGACGCTCTCAGGCACGCACATCTTGCGAGCATCATAAAACACGTTAAAGCCTAATTGTGCGGCCTTTTCACGGAGGCTTATTGCTAACGAGACAGCTTCATCAATATTTGGGTCACCCTCTAAGCGACAGAAGACGATCTTTTTCTCATTGATTATTTGAGTATCGTACTTCATCAACGACCTCTGCCCTTCTCGGGAGCCTGCACAAAAAAAGATACAGTTAATTTACAACGTCAGTAAGTTGAGGTCAAAAAAGCATCGACTCTTTAGTGCTTTGTATCCTTGCGACTGACGATAATAAAGGTCAGCATCACTGCCAGGACCAGCGCGGCGCCCATCCCCCACATGCTGATCTGTTCAACCTGGCCGCCAACATCATGCCCCAACGCATCAATCTTTGAGCGGGTTTCATCAGTCTGTGCTTGTGTTTCAGCCAGAGCTTTGCTTGTCTTCTCCTGCACAGAAGTGAACTCAGCCTTCATCTTCTGCAACTGATCTTGCAGAGCACTTATTTTCCCAGACTGTTCCACAATCGTGTTGTTCTGAAGAGTGAACTGGTCAGTCAGTGAGCCTAGTGATTTCGTAAGGGGTTCGAGCTCAGCGAGCGCTTGCTTGATTCTCTCTGTTTGGTTTTCAACCACTCGGAGTTGACTTGTAAACTTCTTATTTATGTCAGTTTGCGAGGCTTCCGTTTTGTTGACGAAGAGTTTTAGCTGTTTTTGCTGTTCTTTGAGGGAGGTCTTCTGCTCAACCAGGTCTTTTTGCAGATACCACATTTTTTCCTGGATGCGTTCAATCTCTGTCAGCACGAGTGCCTGCTCGGCGTATAGAGGGGCTGCGCAGAGCAGCAGAAGGAAGAAGAGTTGCAGAGCTTTCAAGATGACCTCCAGTCGTAGGGCTCGTCAATCGAGAATGTTTCTCCGGTCGTTGGCAGCAGGTAGCAATAAAAATGTAACTCAATTGGAACAGCAGGTCAAAGGCGAGGTCTCTCAATAGACGCGGCAGGTTCAGCCATCAGGAGACGATTCTTGGGGGTGATGTCAGCCGGTATCCGCTGTGTGAAAATCGAGTAGCCATAGTTGCGCAAATGGTGAGCCCTGACAACATCTGCTGCCAGCGGACCCTCGAGCCAACCGCCAAGTCCGCCCAGATCTGCATCTTTCAAGTTGTGGCAACATGGCAGGAGCGCCAGGCGTGACTGCGCTTCTGCTGCCCGCTGCAGAACCAGATCAGACAAACGACCGCAGGCGTGCACGGAAACGACAAGGTCGGTAGCTTCCAGGGCAACCTCCTCCAATGACATTTCGACAAACTCAACACGACCTTCAAGCCTTGGCCAGCTTTCGAGCAGAGCCTGGTAAAGTTTATTAACGGAGGCGGGAAGGGTACGATCTACGGCGAGAGCCATCGGTGAACTATCATCGAGGATCAGAAGCAGAGCGGCTGCCAAACCATGTCCGCATGCCAAGTCGACCACGCGTCCACCACGAAAGCGTCTTCTGACTCGCCGGGCAACCTCCCATGCTTCGAATAATTCTTTCCGTGGCAAGCAACCCGCCTTGCAAACGGCGCGACCAACTTTGTCGAACAGGGAGTCGCTCGGGAAGAGGAAGGCTTCTTTTTCTGTAAGGCGGTTTCTTGAAGAACGTTTCATAGAATCCGTGGCGGGTGGCGGGTAAGGCGTGGCGTGGGGGAGGCTTTTAATCTCGCTACCCGCTGCGCGTCTCCTTGTTACTCTGACATTCAATGCAAAAGGGAGTTTCCGGCTGTGCTTGCAGACGGGCGTAGCCGATTTCTTCTTCGCAGCTTGCACACAAGCCATAATCATCATTGGCGCACCGTCGCAGGGCTGTTTCTATACGCGTCAGGCGCGTTTTTGCAGTGCGTCGGTTTGCCTGCACCATGCTTTGCTGCTGCATGGCGTCCATGCGGGAAAGGCGTCCAATTGGCTCATCAAGGCTGACCGGCTGTGCGCCATCCGACGAGTCTGCGAGCAACTTCTGCAACTCGTCGCGAAGATCGAGCAGTTCCTTATGGAGTTCCTGCTTCTGCTGTTCGCTCAGTTCATTCATGGCACGTCGGTTAGCTCCGTAATAAAGTTACTGATTATTCGAGCACCGGTTTCCGGATGAGCCAGGAGGGTTATGTGCGGGCCCGGTAACTGCTCAATCTGCAACTGTGGCAGCAACTGTTGCAGGGGAACTGTCGCACGTTCGGGAACCAGACGGTCGTTTTTTGCCTGCAGATAGAGGCAGGGCCCAGAGAAGCTTATATCTGGTGGGGGGGGCAGTTCAGCAAGGATCTTCAAGCGCATTGAAAGGACACTCAGCTTAACAGACTTGAGTGCGTTCTGAAAAATGTCAACGGCCTCAGAAGGGGCACCGCCAAGGCAGAAAAACCGGCCCAGGAATGTTTTGCTGAAGAGGCTGAGGAGCAGCTTCTGAGGCAGGTGGAGCCCCGCATCAAGGAAAAAAGGAGTCGGGTGACGCGCAAAGGTTGCAACGAGAAGGACACCTTTCAGATTATCCGGTGGCTCAGAGAGGATTTGCAGGCCGATCGGTCCGGAGAAAGATTCTGCCAATAACACGAAGGGTTTCTTCCGGGGTAATTGTTTGCGGGCAAAATCGACATGCTCCTGGAAAGACATGACACGATCGGCTGGATAGCGCACGACCTGGGCCTCTATATCTTCAGGGAGGTGTTTCAGCAATGGTCCAAAAACCATCCCTGTGCCGTCGAGACCTGGCAGCATAACCAGAGTTGTCTGTTGAGAAGTCATAGGATGTTCGCCCCCTTTTTATAACGCAGAGGCGTTATGGGAAAAGATAAGGTACGAAGATTGGCCCCGGTTTCTGAATTGCGTGTCGAGAGAATCATTTGCCTTTTCTGCGGTATAAATCCGTTTTCAGGCTTGAAACCCGGTCGAGAAAGAGCATCCCGTCGAGGTGATCAAGTTCATGCTGGATGGCAACAGATTCAAAGCCACTGGCTTCAATGACGCGCAGTTGCCCTGCACGGTCGGTGAACTCCACGACAATATGTTCGGCCCTGGTGACATTTCCGGTGTAATCGGGAATGCTCATGCAGCCTTCACGCATCATCTTGCTGCCGGATTTTTCGATGATCTCGGGGTTGACCATTTCGAGTAAACCGTGATTGTTGTCTTTGCCGAGCTTGTTCTTCGAGACATCGACAACAACGACACGGACCAGCTCGCCGATCTGTGGAGCGGCGACGCCTACCGAATGACCGGAGTCGAGCATGGTGTCGACCAGGTCCTGGATAACGGCGACAACGCTTTTGTCAATGGTTTCAACCTCTTCTGCAACTTGTTTGAGAATAGGGTCGGGGTAGAGGAGGATAGGACGAACAGCCATAATCAGAGTTCCACCGTCGGAATGGTGCGAACGGTGATGTCAACCTGAAGATCGTCGCGTATCGGGGCGAGCCAGCCGTTGACATCTTCTTCCTCAACCTCTTCCGGGAGGACTGCTTCGATTACCATAACGTAGACAGGTCGTTCGTCACTGCCGACCAGTTTGGTGTTGAGGTCGGTAATGTTGACATTCTTCTCTCCCAGGACTTGGGCGACCCGGTAAACAATCCCTGGTTTGTCAGAGCCGTAGACTGAAATCATACAGATATCACCGTCTATGTCAGACCGAACTTCACCGCCCGGTTTGAGGACGCGTAGAGAAACTGATAGGTCAGAGTCTTCCAGTGGCTTGAATGCTTCACCAAAGCTCTCTCGATTAGTGAACTCCGGATGGCCGAGAATCAGGATCATGGCAAATTGACCGCCCAGAATCGAACAGCTTGAATCGGCGATATTACAACCTTGCTCGAAAAGAATCCCGGTGACCTGAGAGACGATTCCGGGACGGTCGCGGCCCACGATGGTTAAGGCGAAATGATTCATGGTAGACTCCCTCTTTGACAGTTCAGTAAATAGACTTTATCTTGTAGCACGGCTGAACAAGAAGGGTAAAGGGGGAAGGGTGTCGGGATCAGTGCCTCTCTGAGCCTTTAACCCTGTACCCAGGCCACTTAATATTGATGAATCCAAAAGATATCCGCATAGACTACTTTCGTGGCTCCGGCCCCGGAGGGCAGCACCGCAACACCAGCGAGACCGGGGTGCGCATTATCCACCTGCCTACCGGTACGGTAGTGACCGCGACTGAGTCTCGTTCCCGTCATCAGAACCAGCAGAAAGCCATGGTGCGGCTGGAAGAGAAGTTGGCTGCAAAATTACGCAAGAAAAAACGCAGAATAGCGACCCGCCCAGGTCGGGCCGCCATCGCCAGGCGCTTGGACGCCAAACGCAAGCAGGGTGAGAAGAAGCGTGATCGGCAGAGGTCGGAGGATTGATTGTGCTTGTTGATTTTTGTACTCCTGCGGACAACAAATGATTGCCCTTTCTCTTGTTTGCGAGAAGCTTCCCCCGTGCGCTACACTCTTGTGACATGAAAGTTTGGCAAATCATCTAAGCAGCACGACGACCTTGCCATGAACCTTGGAGTTGGCCAGCAGGAATTTCTTGATTCCTCTGTGACTCTGCGGTGAAAAGGTTTTTGGGCAGGCTTTGTCTTGCCGGTTGCTGTTGCCACGTTGTTTGCAGCCGGGAAGTTATCGTAGCTACGGCATTTGACAAAAAGCTAGACTCAGAGATTAAAGTGCCAGTCTCAGCAGGAGACCGTTGAAGAGGATGCAGCCGAGTATCAGGCCGAGGTAGATGTGTAAGCCGATGCGTAGTTTGGCAGCGGTTTTTTCGATGAAGAGGGTCTTTTTCTGAACACCTGTTGTCCAGATCGCGAAAGAGATGGCCAAACCGGCGATTAAGCCCTGCAGGATTGGCAGTTGAACCAACTGCATCGGCAGCAGTAACAAGGTGGCCGTCACCATGCCGAGAATCCAGAAATGGCTGATGCTCAAGAGTTGATGGCTGCTCAGTTTTTGAGGCAGGACTTTGAACCCAACCCGTTTCAGTTCCTCGCGGTCAGGCAGAGCCAGAAGCCAGTAGTGGGGAACTTGCCAGAGCACCATGAGCAGGACCAGGGCGAGGGGGCGCGGGTCGAGTGGGTCTCCTCCCGCGGCCAGCCAGCCAATCAGTGGCGGCAGGGCTCCGCAGGGGGTTCCGGCAATTACGGCCAACGATGAGCGGCGTTTCAGCGGTGTATAGGTGAGCAGATACCAAGCTGTTGCAGCCAGCCCCAGCAGAGCTGTATTGGGGCCGGTGGTCACAAAAAGAATAACCAGACCACCGCTGCCGAACAGAAGGCCGATCAACATCCCGGAGCCGGGTGAGAGAGCGCCGCTGGCCAGGGGACGGCGACGGGTTCGATGCATCAAGGCGTCAGTCGAGCGTTCCTGAACCTGGTTGAGCACAGAGCAGGCTGCGCTGAGCAGGAAGATACCCCATGCCAGCGCCCAGAGGGCAAGGCCGGAAACCTGTTGGTCTGCCGCCAGGGCACCGGTGAGGGCGGAGATTGCCACCATCACCGATAAGGGCAGCCTGATCAGGCGACTTAAGGCCGCCAGGTTTGTCATGGTTCCGGAATGACTCTGCATGTCACTTCAATGTCTCCAGCCAGGCACGCAGGTCCTGGACCTCCTCATCGCTGAGGCCCGGGTAGGGCGGCATCGCCGCAGGATACCCCTGAAGCACTTCGAGGGTTCGCGAAGCGCTTTGATCAGGTAGTCTTCATCAGCGACAAGAGTGGTTTCCTGGCCATCCCGGATGACGACACGCTCACTGCCCCAAAAACCTTTTAATGTGGGGCCAACGCGTTTGCTGCCATCAACGCTGTGGCAACCGAGACAGCCGTTCTTGGTGGCCAGCGCTTCGCCGCGTTGCGCAGGGCTTACTGGCTGTTCAGGGGCTGCTGCTTCCTCAACGGCAGCCTTCTCTTCGACTTGTTCAACTTCTTCTGATTTGCCCTCTGCGGCCTCTTCGTCAGGCAGTCCATCGGCTTTGAGGCTGA
>SBFN01000204.1 GCA_006226895.1 Deltaproteobacteria bacterium
GACGCTAGCGTAATCTCTTCATCTTCCAGCTCTTCTATCAGGTCGTCGTCGCCCAACTCCTCTATCTCGTCTTCCACGATTGCCGCAGCTGCCACACGCTCTGGTTGGGCCGGTTCGGCCGCCGGTTTCTCATAGATGTGTTCGGAGCCGAGTGTCCCCAACTCTTCATCTGTATCAGGAGCTTCAAGTGGACCGTCCGCAGTCTCGAAAACGTGGATCTGGTTCAGCTCTTCGCGAACCTGTTTCGGCGGAGCGATATATCGCATGGTGCGCTTGATGCCGTAGTAATTTTCCAGGGCAAACACCAGGCGAACTTCGAGAGCCAGGATCGGTCGTATGATGAGATTTCATCGATTGCCTGAAGCTTGTGAGGTTCTGCCATGGCGAGAGTCAGCTTCTTGCCGCTGACGGAAACCGGCATAACTTTATGTTTCTCAGCCAACTCTGCACTGATGATTTTGATGACGTCTTCGGGGATGTTCTGAAGTTGTCCCGGCTTTGCACAGGGGATGGAAATGAGTTGCGCAAGAATATCTGCGAGGGCGTCTTCTGTTATCAGCCCCATTTCGATGAGGACTGTTCCGAGCTTGCCGCCAAAAATGACCTGGGCCTGCAACGCTTCTTCGAGTTGCGCCTGCGTCAAAAGGTTCTTCCTGATCAGTAACTCGCCAAGCTTTTCGGCCATGATGTGTCCCTTGTCTGGTATTAGTCTTTTACAGGGTCCTCTGCCTGCTGTGCGCTGGCAGTCTTGACCGGTGCCTGATCGGTTAACTCGGACATGAGTTTTGCCGCATGAATATCAAACTCTGCCCGACTGGCACCGGAGATCGGCTTGGTCGCAGGAGCTTTCACCCGATGAGGATTGACCGGAGAGCCATTTTTGTACATGCGGAAGCAAAGATGAGGCCCTGTGGCAAGCCCGGTGCTGCCGACGTAACCTATCCGTTGCCCTTGAGCGACCCGCTTGCCCTTGGCAATGCCCTTGGCGAAGCCCTTCATGTGCAGGTAGATGGTTTCATAGCTGCTGTTGTGGCGAATCTTAACATAGTTGCCGTTGCCGCGGGTGTAACCTTTTTTGATGATGACGCCATCGCCGACACTTTTGATCGGCGTCCCTCTCGGTGCGGCATAATCAATGGCCGGATGAGATTTCCAGGTCTTTGTGATCGGGTGGAAGCGACGCATGGTAAATCCCGAAGAGATACGGGAGAAAGAGAGCGGCGCTTTGAGGAAAGCTTTACGCAAACTCCGGCCATCGGCGTCGTAGTAGTCGAGGCGTCTATCACCGTCTTTGTACAGAAAGGCCTGGAAGGTGGTGCCCTGGTTGGTAAACTCTGCGGCCAGAATGCGGCCATAACCTGCCGGTTGACCATCGCGATAACGTTTTTCCACCAGCGCCTGGAATGAGTCTCCTTTACGGATGTCGAGGATGAAGTCGATGTCCCAGGCAAAAATGTCAGCCAGGTTCATCGCCAGCACTTCACTCTCGCCGGTGTCGGTCACCGCTTCAAAGAGGCTGCTTTCGATGACTCCACGGACACGGGCTGTTTCTGTCGTGTAGGGGATCGGAATTTTCTCGACAGAGAAGGTTTCTGCTTCACGCGAGATGATGAGCTGCTCATCGCGATCTATGTCGTATTCGAAGCGTTCAAAATCATCGTCGCTCAGGCAAAGGCGGTAGGGTTGCCCTGCACTGAGGCGTGAGAGTTTAAAGACCGGGTTGCACTGTTTGTTCAACGCATGAATTTCAGCCGCCGAGAAGTAACCTCCCAGCAGGCCTGAAATCGTATCACCAGAGGCGATTTTTCCGGAGATGATCTCTTTGCGAATCTCAGGAATGGGGGGCGGTGGTGGAGCTGCCTCTGGCGCTGAAGTGTTCGCTTCGGTACTGGTAACCGTCGGGCGCAGGAAGAGCGGAACGAGCAACAGGGTTAACAGGACAAGCAGCAACCAGATGCGTAACTTTGGAGTCTTCTTGCGACGCCTGGTCACGGAATGTTTGGGCGGGTGAAAATCGAAATCCAAGGGTCTCTTCCTGTCGGGATTAAAACGTTAACTTCCCGAAAAACAAAATTTATTTATACTAGCAGGGTCGCAATTGATTTGTCTATAACTCTATGCCCTTGTCCGTTGGTTTTTACTTTTGGCCTTTACTTTAGTGGTTTGTTTTGTTGGTTGCATTATGTGATGATGGAGTTGCTCGTTAAATTTCAAAACCTGATCTACCCGAACAGACCTGTTACTGTTTTTTTGAGGAGCTTTCTATGATCGACCAGCAGCGCCTGAGTAAAGAGTTTGCCCGGTTGGCAGCAATTAACAGCCCGCCTTTACATGAAAGTTCAATTGCCAGTTACCTGGCCGAACGCCTGCAGCGCATCGGCGCTGAGATTCGTTTTGACGCGGCAGCGACTGCAACTGGCGGTGAAGTAGGTAACCTGGTGGCATGCTTCCCCGGTAACGGCAAACAGGTCGAGCCTTTGCTCTTTTCGGTTCATATGGATACGGTCGAGCCTGGAGGTCCGGTCGAGCCGGTTTTACGTGACGGAGTTTTCTACAGCGCTGGTGATACCATCCTCGGTGCTGACGATAAGGCCGGAATTGCCGAACTCATAGAGGCGCTCGAGGTTGTCAAGGAGCAGGATATCCTTCATGGGCCCATTGAGGTGGTGGTGACAATCGCCGAAGAGATCGGCCTGGTGGGAGCCAAGCATTTTGATTACAGCATGGTTCAGGCGCGCTACGGCTATGCACTTGATACTGAGGGCGTCGACATGATGGTTCTCCAGGCCCCCGGTGCGAATCACATACAGATAGAGATAGAGGGACTTGCTGCTCATGCCGGTATGGTCCCTGAGCTAGGCGTTTCCGCGATTCAAACGGCTTCTCTCGCTATCAGCCAGATGCGCCTCGGACGCATTGATTTTGAAACAACCGCCAATATCGGTGTTATCGAGGGCGGTGTCGCCCGTAATATCGTTCCGCAGAAGGTCTCTATTGTCGGAGAGGCCCGCAGTCATGATCCTGTTAAACTTCAAGAGCAAACCGAGCATATGCTCGCATGTTTTGAAGCGGCCGCCGATGAGATGACCCGTGAAATCGACGGAAAGCAGGTACGTCCCGAAATTCATGTCGAGGTTAGAACGGATTTCCCGAGCATGTCTGTTGATAAAAAAGCCCCGGTGGTGAGATTGGCCCGTAACGCCGCGGAGGCTTTAGGGCAGGATCTGAAGATTCGTCTGGGGGGCGGCGGGAGTGATGCCAATATCTTCAACGGTTATGGTGTCGAGATGATCATTCTGGCGACCGGAATGACGGGGGTCCACACCCATGACGAGTCGGTTGCGGTCGCCGACATGGTTCATGTCACTGAATTGCTGGTTGAGATTATCCGACAGGCTTAAACGCGAAAAATGTTGCAGGTGGGTGAGTTGAGAAAGTCAGGGAAGGGCTCCGATTAATTTGTTTCCAGTGGTAACTCGTTTAGTGCGGCGATCTGCTCTCGCAACTGCAGGATATGCTCTCCCCAGTAGTTGACTGTGTTGAACCAGGGAAAGTGGTGAGGGAAGGCCGGGTCATCCCAGCGTCTTGCCAGCCACGCGCAATAGTGCAGAATGCGCAGTGCTCGAAGCGCTTCAACCAAGCGTAATTCGCTTGGCCGAAAATCGTAAAACTCGTTGTACCCTTCAACAATCTCTGCCAATTGTGCGGTCTGGCGAGGGCGGTCTCCAGAAAGCATCATCCAGATATCCTGAATTGCCGGCGCTGTCCTGGCATCATCAAAGTCTACAAAGTGAGGCGCCTGGTCGCGCCACAAAACATTGCCGGCATGGCAATCGCCGTGAGTGCGGATAAATGGCGTGTCGCCGGCCCCGGCGATCAGTTCATCAATGGCCTGTAGCAGGTCATGGCTGAGTGCGTCGTAGTTGGCCTTGTACTCGGTAATGATGAACTTTTCACTGATCAACTCTACAGAGGCGTGACCGAAGGTTACACTGTCGAGCCGGGGGCGATGCTGAAAAGGTTTTGTCGCGGCGATGGCGTGCATACGGCCGAGTGTGCGGCCCATGATCAGCAGGTTGTCGAGATCATCGAATTCCGGTGCGTGCCCGCCCTGGCGAGGATAAAGGGAAAAACGAAAGTCGCCGAAACGAAAAAGACTTTCACCGTTCTCGTTAAGCATTGGGGCGACGACCGGCAGTTCATGTTCTGCCAACTCAAAACAGAACTGGTGCTCTTCGAGAATCTGTTCATCACTCCAACGTTTGGGGCGGTAGAACTTGACGATTAGTGGACTGGAATCTTCGATCCCCACCTGGTAGACGCGGTTCTCGTAGCTGTTCAAGGCAAAAGTGCGGCAATCACAAAGAAAGCCGCAACTCTCGACGGCATCCATGATGAGACTGGGCGTCAAGGCTTCGAAGTGATGTTGGGTTTGTGTCTCTGTCATGTCTGCCGTTATCTAACAGGTTAGGCTTTGCTTGATCAGCGTCCAATTGTGTTTTGCCTTAACGGTTTCACAATCAAAAAAAGTTAAACGCAAAGCCGTCAAGACTAACGCTTA
>SBFN01000224.1 GCA_006226895.1 Deltaproteobacteria bacterium
TTATTCTTGTCGCGTCGATATTTACGCAAACGATAATAGACACATGCGGACTGAGTCATCGGGGCAACCAGGGCGTACTGGCGCCTGGCCCGCCCATGCACTTCCACCATCCCCATCGCCAGCGAACGAACCTTGCTTGTCGGGGTGTTCTCTATCTTGCGCTTCAGCCGGATATAATGAAGACCCGACCAGAACAGAAAAGTAGCGACCAAACCTGCGAAAACACCTGTCCCGACCCCGTACTGGACAATGGAGCCCAGCAGGGAGTTATTCCCCTTAAGCGCCAGAAAAAAGCCCCCGAAGCCGAGAAAGGTGCCAACAGTTGTAGACATTTTGGTTTCTGGACGTTCCGGTGGCGGAGGGAGATCTTTCCTTACAGGTTTGTCCACAACCCTTTTCGCCGTAGATCCTGCACCCTCTTCATTGGCAAAAGCACCCTGTATCTCCCGGGCAACGTCCTTCAGCCCCGGGACAGACCCGGCAACACCATCGGCTCCCAAAGCCGCGCCAAGGGCCGGTTGGCCAACAAGAGCCGCAGCTGCGACCCCGGCAACCAGAGAGGCCTCATCGCCACCTGGCGAAGGGGCCTCTTGCGCGTGGCCGTCCCCCCGCAAGCTGGCAAGCAACCAACCGTAACGAGTAAGACTCTTGAGATTCTCCTCGATCGCCGAGGAGGAGCCTTCGAGGCGCTGCACCTGGCATTTGGGCAACTGGCTCAAGCCAAAATCACAATGCAGGCGAAAGTCTTGCGCATATTCCTCAACCAGACCCAGCATCGCTTCCAGGTTTCCCCTTGCACTAAGGGAGCGTCTCTCTCCCAGGCCCGCAGGATTAAACCGGCCGGGCAACACCCTGACCGCCTGCCGGGGCTGCCCCAGACTGTCGAGCAGATAAAAATCAAAAACGGCTTGGCCCTGAAAGATGGCAGGGAGGAGCTCATTATGAGAGAGCGGCTCGAGAGCATCACGCCCCCGGTAGGTATTCTGGGCTAACAGCCGCTTGACGTGCTTGTCGATCAGCGACCCTGAGATGTCTGCAAAAACCCCAACCGCCGAAGCTCCCCGCTCCAAACGCACCGATTCCTTCTGACACTCGAAGAGGACGTAGTCGTTGTGAATTTCCAGGCTACGCAGCCGGGACGGTTTAAATCCGGGAGACTCGGGCAAGGTCTGCCAACAAGCAAAACCATAGCGCTGCAGGAAGCTTGCAATCTGACCTGTCTTTTCAAGACTCCCCTTGCCGAACAGCACCAGGCCCGGGCCGATCAATCGTTGCCTGGCAGTATAGGCATCCAGGCCGAATTGACGCTGAAGCTGCTTCAGCAGCTCCTCCAGTTCGGAGACGGCAACGGGGACCTGGCGAACGATCAGCTGGTAGATTTTCGTTTCATCTGTCATAGAGAATTAAGGTAGTGCGAAGTCCGTAGCGAGAAATAAAGCCCCTCCATGCTAACGGTAATATAATTTTTCAGCAATATCCTGCTGCCAGCCAGCTACTTGCTATAGGCTTTTTTGTGGGCGCCATGCAATGGCAACCCTTTCAATTCGTCATCACTGCACCAAACATATTCACCAGCCTCAGCAACGCAGGCTTTCTTCTCAACCTCAACCCTGAAGACTGCCAGTTCCAGCTTAAAGTGGCTGTAGGCATGGCGGACGGCACCGATTTCACAGACGTCCCCAGCCAGGCCCAAATCGGCGAGCAACCGCACTGCCGTCTGGCGATGGTCCTGTTCATGGCTCACCTCAACCACGGGGAACTCCCAAAGCCCTCCAAGAAAGCCCTCGGTCGGTCGCTGCCTGATCAAGTAGTTACCTGAGCTTTTCACCAACAGAGCAACCTGCCGCCGAACGGGAAGCTTCACCTGCTTGCGCGCGACCGGCAACAACGTTGCACAGCCTTGCTTAAAAGCCTGACAAAGTTCTCGCAAAGGGCAACTTTCACAAAGCGGCGTTCGCGGCACACAGACAGTGGCGCCTAGATCCATAATCGCCTGAGCATAATCGTGCGGGTGCTGATTCGATGTCAGAGCTTCGGCCCATTGCCATAGCTGCTTTTCGGCGCGACTGCTGCGTGGATCTTCGTGCCAGGCGAAGAGGCGCACAAGGACACGGCGTACGTTGCCATCAAGAATCGGTGCAGGCGTGTCAAACGCAATCGAGAGGATAGCGCCGGCCGTTGATCGACCAATGCCAGGCAACGCCTGCAAGCCTTCGAGAGTCTCGGGAAAAGATCCCTGTTCCGAAACAATCTGCCGGGAAGCACGGTGAAGATTACGGGCGCGCGAGTAATAACCAAGCCCGGCCCACAAACTGATGACGTCATCAAGCGAAGCGGCCGCAAGGCTTTCGACTGTCGGGAAGCGTTGCAGAAAGCGTTCGTAGTAGGGAATGACCGCAGTGACCGTGGTCTGCTGCAACATGATTTCGGAGAGCCAGATCCGGTAGGGGTCCCGGTTTTCACGCCAAGGCAGGACGCGACCCTCCTTGTCGTACCAGGAGAGCAGGCGGTGTGAGATTTCAGAGGCTTCGAAAGGAAGATCCATCACATACCTTTCATCGCCCGCAAAGTAAGCAAAGCCCTACAGATGAACCCGGCTTTTTTCGCGCACCCCGCCACTCGCCCCGGGTTTTCAACCTATCTCACTCAAGGCTTGTAATGTCTTGTCCATCTCCTCGCGGGTCCCTATGGAGATACGCAGGCCATGTGAGAGAAGCGGGTCGCTGAAATAACGCACCAGGATTTTACGTTCGAAGAGCGCGTCATAAACACGTTTGCCGTCGCGATCAGGAGGAGTGACAAAAAGGTAGTTGCCGCTTGAAGGGATCACCCGATAGCCAAGCTTCTTGATTTCGGAGCTAAACCATTCTCTGGTTGAACAGATCCGCTGGACGCAATTCTGTAAATAGCTCTGGTCGATCAGTGCCGCGGCAACTGCGGTCTGGGCGAGGCGATCGAGATTGTAGTGGTCTCGAATCTTGTCCAGGGCGGCAATGATTTCGGGCCGTGCGATCGCCAGCCCTAATCGCATTCCGGCCAGAGAGTAACTCTTCGACAAGGTTCGGGTGACCACCACGTTCGGCTTCTGCCTGACCAGATCCAGACAATTGCCTTCTGCAAAATCAGCATAAGCTTCATCAACAACCAGCAGCCCATCGCAACGATCGGCCAGGGCAGCGACCTCCTCCACGCCCCAGCACAAACCGAGAGGCGCGTTGGGGTTGGTCAGAAACAACAGTTTCCCCGTGTAGCGTTCAGGGAAATCTTTTATCTCGCCATTCTCCAGCAAGGGAAAAGTTTTGATCCTGGCACCCTGAATCGCTGCAAGGGTTGCATAATATGAATAGGAAGGATGCAGATAGGCGACTTCTTCACCCTCACCGACACAGGCCCGGATCAAGTTATTGAGCAGCTCATCGGAACCATTAGCCATGATCACCCAATCGACCGGATAGCCGTAGACCGCTGCAGCCGCCTCGCGACCGGCGCAGCTTGGAGAATCCGGGTATTTGCGTAAATCGTCGCCGGTTGCCGAGCGTATCGCCTGAATCACCTGAGGTGACGGCGGGTAGGGGTTTTCGTTGGTGTTCAGCTTAATCCACTGATTCTCGTCGGGTGGCTGAAAACCCGGAACATAGCCGGCCATATCGGCAATTGCATTACGGAGATAAGACATTTTGCACCTCAAAAGATTTGCGTACTCACCAGCCAATAACTTGACCGAAGGTTTGCCCGGCCTCAATAAGTTTCCAAAGTGTCATAACCAGTTGTTCGCCGTACAGGCGTAAATCCGGCGCTTTTCGACAGATCAATGATCTCTTCCTGACTCATACGGAAATCAACACCGGCGGCAGCAACAACGTTTTCTTCGAGCATGGTTCCGCCGAGGTCATTCGCGCCAAAGTAGAGAGCAATCTGCGCCATGCGCGCGCCCTGGGTCACCCAGCTGGCCTGAATGTTCTGAACATTATCAAGGACAAGCCGTGCCAAAGCCAAAACTTTCAGATACTCGACCCCGCTCGCCTGCTCTCCGCCGAGCTCGGTGTTGCCGGGCTGGTAGCTCCAGGGGATGAAGGCCGTAAAGCCGCCCCGCTCCGCCTGCAGTTCACGAATACGGAACAGATGCTCGACGATATCCTCTGCTTTTTCACGCACGCCGAACATCATGGTTGCCGTTGTCGACATCCCCAGGCTATGGGCTTCGCGCATCACGCCCGCCCATTCCCGCCAGCCAATCTTGCTCGGTGAAATCTCCTGGCGGATCTCGTCAACCAGGATTTCGGCACCACCTCCGGGCAATGATTGCAGTCCTGCAGCATTCAGTCGCGCAAGGCAATCAGCCATCGTCAACCCGGATAGCTTGGCGATATGCACAATCTCGGCAGGAGAGAGCGAATGGATCTGTACGGACGGGAAACGATGTCTTAGCTGGCGGAAAAGGTCTTCGAACCATTCAACCTGCAGATCAGGATGCAGCCCGCCCTGCATGAGTAACTGCGTGCCACCGTGGTCGACCAGCTCCTGCACCTTAGCAAAGATTTGCGATTTGCGTATAGCTGAGCAGGTAGGCATCAGGATGCATCTCATCACGGTAAAACGCGCAGAACTTACACTTGGTGGTGCAGATGTTCGTGTAATTAACATTGCGGTCAACGACAAACGAAACGCAACCTTGCGGGTGCATGCGACGACGGACAGCATCAGCCAGCTTACCCAAAGTAAGCAAATCAACATCGGACAACAGGAAGAGTGCATCTCTTCGGTCCAAGGGCTGACCGGCAGCGATCTTTTTTTCAATTGCAGTAATCATTATCAACCATGGAGAGCAGGAACTCGCATAGAGAGAAAAAACGCTCCCAGAAAGCCCATCGAGAGGCTAAGTATCAATAAGTCTTGATCTCATGATAAAGCGTATCTCGCTCCACCGGCTGCTTCCCCGCCTTATGAATCAGGCCAACGAGTTGCTCCTTACTCAGCTGCTGAGGAGAGTCGGCACCGGCGTCGTGGCCGATCTGTTCTTCGACCACCGTGCCGTCAATATCGTTGACCCCAAAGGCCAGTGCGACTTGTGAGACCTTCAATCCGAGCATCACCCAGTACGCCTTGATATGCTGAAAATTATCAAGATACAGCCTGCTTATGCCTGCTTATGGCGAGGGTCTTGAGAGCGTCAACCCCACCGACTCCCCTGGCCCCGGGAACCCGGGTATTGTCAGGCTGAAAAGCCAGGGGGATAAAGGCCTGGAAACCGCCGGTGCGATCTTGTAGCTGACGCAACTTTGAGAGGTGGTCAACACGGTCGGCATAGCTTTCGACATGACCGAAAAGCATGGTGGCGTTCGTCTTCAG
>SBFN01000085.1 GCA_006226895.1 Deltaproteobacteria bacterium
GGCTCTTTCCGCAAGGTTCCGGCCGTCTTCCACGAGACCTTTGCCGAGTGTTATGCGCAATTAAGCGAACAGGGCTACTGCTTTTTCCTGCTCTGCCCAGATGACGCGACATCTCTCTGTGCAGCGAAGTTGCCGCAAAAGAGCGCCTTTATTCTGGGCCATGAAGAGTTTGGTTTCAGTTTTGACTTAGTGGAGTACCCGGACCTGCAGAAGTTGACCATTCCCCAGTTTGGCAGCGTGCAGAGTCTTAACGTCAGTATCGCTGCCTCGGTGGTCATGTATGAGTATGTGCGACAGTGGCAGACCAAGCAGTGAACGAGGGGTGAAACACTTAAGCTCAACTCGCGTCCCGTGCTGAGCGATAATCCGCTGATGGACACTCGCCCATACGTTTCAATAAATTTTGTGCTATCAACAAAGCCCTTCGTATGATTCTCTGCACCCTTTAGTTATATTTCGGTTTGTCGTCTCTTGACAATAATGAAGGTTAAGTTAACTTCTCCTTAGAATTCTGGGTAACGAACCCTTCTCAAACGCTACTCTCAAAGAGGGCCGACTGCCGAAATCTCAACACACCCGGCGACCTCGGCCTTTTTCGTGCCTCGGAATCCATGGTGCCACAGGTTTTAACGACTGCTTTGTTGCATAGGCAGGGGGAGAAAATGGAACCATTGGTTAAAGTGGAGCTAAAAAATGGTACGATTTGCCAGGTCGCTCTTGAGGCGTTAGATGTTTTGCTTGTTCATAATGAAATTGTCAGGTTTGAAAGATCTGGGGGATGGGCTGTTGTCGGTCGAGACCCGCTGAGAAACAGGGAAAAAGGGACCGTTTATAGCATTCCAGAGCGTAGGCATTAACTGAAACAGCTTGTGAAAAACGGGGGCTTTTTGAGCCTCTCGCCATGCCAACCTGGGATCGGTATCTAGACAGAGAGGATTTCCTATGCTTATTCCTGTAGTCCTTAAAGATGGTCATGAAGAACTGGTTAGCAAGGACGAGTTACAGTTTTTGATGTTTAACAAGGAACTCTTGTTTTTTAAACGTTCTGATGGATGGACCGTACTTGGTCGAGACCAAATGCGCTCCCAAAAAGTGCCCTATAATGGCGAAGAACGACGTGACCATGACGTTTTTTCATTAGACTATTAAGCGATTGCCCCCTATCTCTGCTTTTCCCCAGCAGTTTAAAGTTGACCATTCGTCATGCGTTTCGTGATGTCCCGCACCTCCAGCACGAACCGAACTGTCCCTCCAGGTCCTCACCGCAACCGGCACAGCGCCAGGCCGCGGCCTCTTCTTTTTTGAACCAGTTTTCGAGCAGGGCCTTGGCGCGCGGCCAGACTTCATCGTCGACCACCCAGAGTTCGGGGAAACATTCGAGGAAAGGGATTTCGCCAAGAGCGGCGAAAAGTTGCTCATTACGGATCAGACAGGCCACACCTTCGCGCTCCAGCAGTTCTTTGAGCAGGCCGGCTTCAGCACGATCGGCTAAAGTGAAGGTGTGCAGTTTCTTCATGAGAAGGGCACCTTTTATCGGGCCAGGGTCGCCAACAGGCTCTCTCCCAGCTCTTTTTTCTGCCAGTTCTTCAGGCCGACAACTTCATCAAGGGCCTGCTCAGCTTGAGGGTTGGCTGCAGCCAAGACTTCAAGGGCCGCGTTGTTGATCAGAACGCCCGGATCCAGCGCCAACCTGGCAGCTTGTTCCTGCCGCCACTTCTTGAGCGTCTTGACCCTTTCTTCGACGCTCGGGTCCTTGGCGCCCCGACGTGGCAGACGGGGGAATTTCGGCAGCTCAGCCTCCGGTGTTTTTAGCCCTTCACGAACCGCAGACATCAGG
Organism: Deltaproteobacteria bacterium; assembly: GCA_006226895.1. Lineage (GTDB taxonomy): Bacteria > Desulfobacterota > Desulfuromonadia > Desulfuromonadales > BM103 > M0040. Next base: position 1,838 of record SBFN01000085.1, read on the forward strand.
GCGCGCCCATACCTTTCGATCAGGCGTGGCGACAGCCCTTCAAGGCCCTTCAGGTTGGCCTGATCCCTCGGCATGCGCAGAGCCAGGGCCAGCAACGACTTGTTGCCCATCACCTTGTAAACCGGCCGATTCAATCGTTCACCTTCTTTTTCACGCCATTGTAATAACTTTTCCAACACACCAAGCTCACGTGGCGACAAGGTCCCGGCGCCTTTGAAGCGCAGGCAGATCGGACCATCGACTTCAGCGAACCGGACCTCTTCCATCAGGGCAAACTCTTCCATCGCCCAACTGAGGCGCTCCTTCTCCTCGAGACGTTTTTCGAAAATTTCCACAAGGCGATGCAGGTGACAGGTGTCCTCGACAGCGTAACGCACCATTTCAGCAGGAAGCGGCCGTTGCGACCAATCCGCACGCTGGTATTTCTTGTCCAACTCTACAGAAAAATACTTTCGCAGCAGATCGGCCAGACCGATGCGCTCCTCGCCAAGCAGTTGCGCGCAGATCATGGTATCGAAGAGGCCATTAATGGTCAGATTGAAATCACGCTTTAAGCTGCGCAGATCGTAGTCAGCCGCATGGAAAATCTTACGGATCTCCGGATTGATAAACACCGCATGCAAGGGACTAAGATCTGTGGCCGCAAGAGGATCGATCAGAACGGTCTTCTGTTCTGTTGAAACCTGAATCAGGCAGACTTTTTCCTGGTAGTTGTGCATCGAGTCTGCTTCCAGGTCGACGGCGATCGACGTCTCTTTGTCCAGCAGTTCGGCAAATTCTACGACCTGGGCATTGGTTGTCAGTATTTCAATCTGTTCCATGTTGTTTCAAATCCAATCTTTAATTAGGTCTTCTTGTGACAAACTCTGAGTGCGGAAAAAAGGACAACCCCTAGATCATTTCCTGCAGATAATTGAAGTTCGACCGACCCGGAAGGGGTTCATCCTGCTCACAAGCAGCCAGCACACGATGGGCCTCGGCGGAAGACGCCCCCAGGTGAGAGAGATCGACCACGAACCGGCGGCAGCCCATCTTGTGCAGTTCGGCGAGATGCCCGATCAGTGAAAAATCCTGTTCCGGGCGAACCACGGTCAAACCGCTGCGGTGGTCCACACGGTAAGCCTCATCGCGATCAGAAACGATCGGCTGATCAGACTTGACCCCCTTCAAGGCAATGCGTGAGGTCATCATCGGCAGGTTGGCGTAAGCTGTGATCGTCAGGGGCAGGCCGGTCTCCCGGTTGAGCAGCGCCGAGAAATTCTCGCGATCGTCTTCAACGTAGAGCGTCGCGGCTGAAAGGCCCAGCTCGCGCCAACTGAGAGCAGCCTGGCTGTTGGTGGTGAACAAACGGTAGCCGCTCTCCAGCAGAAGGCCTTGCATGCCGTCAAAAAGAATCAGCTGGCTGATATTCTGCATCCGGAAACGTTTAAAACCCGCTTCAATCAAGAGTTTGATCTCTGCTTGAAAAGCAGACCAGTCGGCGTCAAAAATCACCAGGGGCAAATCCCAGAGGAGCTGCTCCGCATATTTAGCGGCGCGTCCCCCCGCACCAAGCTTGTTGGAGCAACCGGGCGCAAGCGGCAGAATCAACTCATTCACGCCCTTCTGCTTGAGCAAAGAAAGATCATGCAGGTTGCTGCTTGCCACGGCAAAGCGAGGCGGGGCAACCGGTGCCGTTCCGGCCGGGGCCAGGTCGGCCATCGCCTGACGACGGTGATCGGTGCGAGCCTCGTGCTGACGGGCTTCGAGCAGTTCGGCCAACTCCTGGTAAAACTCACGCCGAACCGCGTTGAGTCGGCTGAGCGGCAGAACCACGGCAGGCAAAGGCCCACATTCGAGAGGACCCAGAGCGAGTGGCAACTGCCCGGTTTTGCCAAAGACCTTGGCCAGAACCTCCTGCGACAAAGGCCGATCCTTGGCCGGGAAGGATTCCACGCTGAAGTTGCGCGCTAATGACAAGCCATGACAGGCAGCGGTCAGCTCAATGCGATCGCTGGTCGGCATATGGATCGAGAGATCAATCACCGCCTTGCCCGGGGTGACACTTTCCAAACGTTTGCGGCAGGCAGACTGGCTCAGGTTGAAAGCCTGTCCCGCAGAGACTTTGAAGACGCGATCCCCGGCACGGAACGACTTGTCTGGCGGGCAGCCGACCGCAACCCGTTCGCCACTTTTGGCCCGGGTGACCTCTTTTCCCCCCAGGCGCAAATCACGAATGGTAAAGGCCGTGCCTGGCTTATCAGTCGCCGGCTGGATGCGCAGGCGATCACCGAGGTGGATCGGATCCCTTGAAACAAAGGTCAGTCGTCCACCCTGGCACTGCGCAACCGAGCCGATCAAGCGGCCGGTGGCGCCATGAACTCCGGGGTTAACGATATCCGTTGGAGAGTTGCCCGGCAAGAACCCGCGGGTCGGTTGGCGGCCAAAAGAATCCTTGAGCAGTTCCTTGGCCGCAACGATCGCCGTCGAACGCTCGCCGTC
>SBFN01000241.1 GCA_006226895.1 Deltaproteobacteria bacterium
GGTCTCGCCAAGACTGAAGGTATTGAAGGCCTGGAAGAACTCCAGACTGCTCTCGCTGCTTTTGAACCTGCAAAGGTTGCAGAGCGCACCGGGGTTGATCTTGAGACCCTGCAGGCGATGACAAGAAAGCTTGCCGGTGCTGAGAACAGCGCTATCCTGATGGCCTACGGACTCCCATACCAAGGACTTAACAAGGAGTTGGCAACAGCTGCTGCAAACCTGGCTCTGCTGGCAGGCATCCCGGGTCGCGAAGGCAGTGGGTTGTATCTCTGTGGTGAGAAATCGAACAGCCAGGGTGCTATTGACCTTGGTATCCTGCCTCAGAATGGTGGCAAAGGTGCACAACAGATGCTCGTCTCTGCCGCAGAGGGCAACCTTGATGCTCTCTACATTGTCGCTGAAGACCCACTGAGCAGCTACCCCGATCGTGACCAGATTGCTAAAGCTTTTGATAAGGTCCCTTTCCTGGTTGTTCAGGACCTCTTCCTTTCTCCAACCGCGGAGCAGGCTGACGTTGTTCTTCCTGCGGCTTCTTTTGCAGAAAAGGATGGAACCTTCACTAATGCTGAGCGCCGTATTCAAAAAGTAAGGTCAGGTATCAAGAGCCCCGGCGAAGCACTGACTGATGGTGCGATTTTCTCCGCTTTGGCTGCCAAGCTCGGAAGCAGTGTTACTTTTACAGGGCCCGAAGCTATCTTTGCCGAGATTGGCAAAGTCGCAACGGCTTACGCTGAATTCAAATACAATGAGATCGGACCGCAAGGTGTTGTCTGGGGCGGCGAAACTCTGCAGCCTGCAAGCAAGAAGGTTGTGGCCGTTTCCGGTGGCAGTGCTGTCGAAGGTGAACTGCTGCTGGTTACCGGCAGTGCGCTCTACCACAGCGGTACGGTTTCTACAAAGGCCAAAGGGCCCATGGCTGTAGTGTCAGAACCCTATCTCGAACTTGGTCGCGAAGATGCCAAGGCGTTGAGCGTTGTTGATGGAGACCTGGTCAAGGTGTCTGGCAATGGTGCTGAGCTGAAGCTGAAAGCAAAAGTTGGTAACCGTCTGCCAAAAGGAGTTGTTTTCGCTCCTTATCACTTTGCTGAGGCTAATGTAAATCGCCTCTACAAAGGTGAAGCGGTGGTTGCGGTTAAAGTCAGTAAATAGAATTTTGGATATGCTCTGCTGCTGCGTAACTGTAAATACAGCGGTGTGAATAGACTCGGAACACTAAGATCAATCTGATACGAGGAAGAGGAAGATCATGACGCCTGAAATGTTGAGCCTCTCTAACAGTCCCGGTTTGTTTGTCGGGATAATGCTGGTAAAAATTCTGGTTGTATTTGGCGTGACTATGCTCATCGTTGCTTACGCAACCTGGTGTGAGCGTAAGGTTATCGGCCATATGCAGACCCGCCTTGGGCCAATGCGTACCGGTTGGCACGGTTTGCTGCAGCCGATTGCCGATGGTATCAAGCTTTTCTTCAAAGAGGACCTCGTCCCGTCTGAATCAACTAAGGTGCCTTTTTTGCTGGCCCCAATGATGATACTGGTCCCGGCCTTGATTACGGTTGCCGTAATCCCCTTCGGACCTGATCTCAGTGTCGGTGGCTTCCTGATTCCCCAGCAGATCACCGATCTGAATGTCGGTGTCTTGTATATCCTCGCTTTCGCGGGTTTAGGGATCTACGGCATCGTTCTTGCCGGTTGGGCGTCTAACAGCAAGTACTCTCTGCTCGGTGGAGTACGTGCATCAGCCCAGATGATCTCCTACGAACTGGCTGCAGGCGTGTCAATCATTGCAGTCTTCATGCTCGCGGAAACACTCAGCCTACGTGAAATCGTTGCTTTGCAGCAGCAGGATCTCTGGGGAATCTGTTCATTCGTACCGAACTGGTATATTTTCACCCAGCCACTGGCCTTTTGCCTCTTCATCGTGACTGGGTTGGCTGAAATCAACCGGACTCCGTTTGATATGCCTGAGGCGGAGAGTGAACTGGTCTCCGGTTTCTGCACCGAGTACTCCTCCATGAAGTATGCACTCTTTTTCATGGCTGAATACGCCAACATGATCGTCATTGCTGCGATCGCTGCCACGCTCTTCCTTGGTGGCTGGAGCGCTCCTCTCAATATCGGCATCTTTACCATGATCCCTGGTTTTGTCTGGTTGCTCCTGAAGATCTTCTCGATGATGTTCTTCTTTATGTGGCTGCGGGCCACCTTCCCCCGCGTTCGTTATGATCAACTGATGCGCATGGGCTGGAAAGTATTGTTGCCGCTGGCCCTGGCTAATGTCGTGATTACCGGCCTTGTGGTCGTGATTGTCCAATAACCGTTACCTTTGAGTCTTTAAGAGGTCTGATCATGTTCAAAGAATTTGCCAAAGGTCTGAGCATCACCTTTAAACACCTGCTGCCGGGTAACTCAACGACCGTGCAGTACCCGACAGTTAAACTCAAGCCGTCTGATCGGTTCCGTGGTCTGCACCGCCTGGTTCCTTCACAGGATCGCGAAAAGTGCGTTGCCTGTTACCTTTGTCCGACAGTTTGTCCGGCCAAATGCATCACGGTAGAATCGGCGGAAAACGAGAAGGGCGAGAAGTATCCGAAAGTTTACACGATTGACATGCTGCGTTGCATCTTCTGCGGTTACTGCGTGGAGGCCTGCCCGGTAGAGGCGATCGAAATGACCGGTGCTTACGAACTGGCCAATTATAAGCGTGAAGACTTTCAGTTCACCAAAGAGCGGCTGCTGAAGTAAGCCAAGGGGAGCGTAAAACTCATGGAACTCATTTTTTTCTATCTGATTGCGTTGGTTGCCATTGGCTCCGGATTTCTGGTAATCCGCTGTCAAAGCCCAGTCAATAGCGCCCTCGGTCTGGTCAATACCTTTTTCTGCCTGGCCATTTTTTATGTCATGCTGCACGCCCCCTTTATGGCGGCGATCCAGATCATGGTTTATGCAGGGGCGATCATGGTTTTGATCTTGTTTGTCATTATGCTGCTCAACCTTGGTACGGAAGCGCGCAAGCGTTATACCCACGGGGTTGTCTGGTCAGCAATCGCCAGCCTGCTGGTACTTTTTAACGTGATGTACTTCATAAAGCGCGGTCGCGTGACCGGTGCTGAAGGAGACATTACTTCGTTTACGGTTGAAAGCGTCGGTCACACCGAGTTGATCGGTAAGGCGTTGTTCACCGAGTTCCTGCTGCCCTTTGAAATTGCCTCCATCCTGTTGCTGGTGGCGATTGTCGGCGCGGTAGTTCTCGCCAAAAAAGAAGTTTAAAGCGTAGCGGACTACGGGAGACATACCAATGATAACTGTTTACCACTACATGACTGTTGCCGCGATCCTCTTTGCCATGGGCACCTACGGTGTTCTGACCCGGCGGAATGCGATTGTCATCTTCATGTGTATCGAACTGATGCTTAATTCGGTCAACCTGACCTTCATCTCTTTATCCAGTCATTTGCAAAACATGGATGGACAGGTCTTCGTCTTGTTTGTAATGGCCGTTGCGGCAGCTGAAGCGGGCGTTGGCCTTGCATTGATAATCGCATTCTACAGGAACCGTGATTCAATCGATGTCGATAATATTAACCTGATGAAATTGTGATCGGTGTGAACCGCTCACTTCCCCTAAGAAGATTACTTCGTTCGGAGGAGAGATAGATGTACGATAAACTGTGGCTTATACCATTCTTCCCGTTACTCGGCTCAATTATAAACGGGTTGCTTGGCAAGCGGTTCATCAAGAACGAAAAGGTGATCGGTGCGATTGGTACTGGTATGCTGTTCCTTTCGTTCCTGGTCTCCTGCAAGTATTTTATCCAGCTGCTTGGCGATTCCGTCAAGTCTCACCAGAATGTCATTGCATCCTGGATGTCTGTTGGCAACCTGCAGGTGGACTGGGGCTTCCTGCTCGACCCGCTCTCTGCCCTGATGATCATGGTTGTCACTGGTGTGGGTACCCTGATTCATCTCTACTCCATTGGTTACATGCATGGTGAAGAAGGCTTCTACCGTTACTTCAGTTACCTGAACCTCTTCGTTTTCTCCATGCTCATGCTGGTGCTCGGTAATAACGCACTGGTCATGTTTGTCGGTTGGGAAGGTGTCGGGCTCTGCTCCTACCTGCTGATCGGCTACTATTTTGAAAAGCAAAGTGCCGGTGACGCCGCGAAGAAGGCGTTTGTTATGAACCGTGTTGGTGACTTCGGTTTCCTGCTCGGCCTCTTTACAATCTTCTGGACACTGGGAAGCCATGGTGTCTGGACAATCAATTTTGTCGAAATCACGGAAAATGCACACCTCCTCTCCGGAGA
>SBFN01000100.1 GCA_006226895.1 Deltaproteobacteria bacterium
AGATCATGATCCTCGGCGGCGGCCCAAACCGGATCGGTCAGGGTATCGAGTTCGATTACTGCTGCGTCCACGGCGTCTTTGCCCTCGGTGAAGATAACTACGAGACCATCATGGTCAACTGCAACCCGGAGACGGTTTCAACCGACTATGACACCTCGGATCGCCTTTACTTTGAGCCATTAACTTTTGAGGATGTGCTTGAGATCGTTCATGTCGAGAAGCCCGAGGGGGTTATCGTACAGTTCGGCGGCCAGACGCCACTTAAACTCGCCGTTGCCCTGGAAAAGGCGGGCGTGCCGATCATCGGCACCACTCCCGACGCGATCGACCGTGCCGAAGACCGTGAGCGTTTCCAGGAGCTCCTGTACAAACTGGGGCTGAAGCAGCCTGCAAACGGCATTGCCCGCTCGGTTCCCGAGTCGGAGAAGATCGCCGAGCGCGTTGGTTACCCTGTTGTTGTCAGACCCAGTTATGTGTTGGGCGGCAGAGCCATGGAGATCGTCCACGATCTGCAGCAACTGCGTGACTACATGCAATATGCGGTAGAGGCCTCTCCCGATCATCCGATCCTGGTCGATAAATTCCTCAGCCAGGCGATCGAGGTCGATGTGGACGCTCTCTGTGACCGCAAGCAGGTTGTCATCGGCGGCATCATGCAGCACATTGAGGAGGCGGGTATCCACTCTGGCGATTCAGCCTGTGTGCTTCCTGCCTATTCTCTGGACCAGTCGATCATCGATGAGATCCGTCGTCAAACAGTCGCCTTGGCCTTGGAGCTGGGTGTCTGCGGCCTGATGAATATCCAGTTTGCGGTGAAAGATGACGAGATCTTCCTCCTTGAGGTCAATCCCCGCGCCAGTCGGACCTCTCCCTTCGTCTCCAAGGCGACCGGAAGGCCGTTGGCGAAAATCGCCGCTCGCATCATGGCAGGCAAGACCCTGGCAGAGCTTGGTGTCGTCGAAGAGATTATCCCTGAACACATCTCTATCAAAGAGTCGGTCTTCCCCTTTACCAAGTTCCCCGGTGTCGACAGTCTGCTTGGCCCTGAGATGAAGTCCACCGGCGAAGTCATGGGGGTTGATTTTGAGTTCGGCAAAGCCTTTGCCAAGGCACAGCTGGGCGCAAACGTGCGCCTGCCGACTTCGGGCCAGGTTTTTGTCAGCGTCAAGGAAGATGATAAGACAGCGATCGTTGAGCCGGTGCTGAAACTTCGTGATGCAGGTTTCGAGATCGTCGCAACCAGCGGCACAGCGTCCTTCCTGCGTGCCTTCGGCGTCCAGGCGATTCCGATCAACAAGGTTAAGGAAGGGCGGCCACACTGCGTGGACGCCATCAAGAACAACCAGATCACCCTGGTCTTCAATACAACCTTCGGAACCCAGTCGATCATTGACTCCTTTTCTATCCGGCGTTCAGCGCTTATGAACAACGTTGCCTACTTCACAACAGTCGCTGGAATACAGGCTGCGGCAGACGGGATCCTGGCCATGAAGCGGGAAAGTCTTGACGTTACGCCGCTTCAGGAGTATTATCCCCAAAACGGGTAGCCATCTACCCGTTTTTCATTATTTAAGATTCTACTGTTCGGGCGGGTTACCCTGCCCGAACAATTTTATTAATAAGCAAGGAATAAACTGTTATGTCAGAAACCGTACCGATGACACCTGAAGGTCACCAGAGACTTCAGGAAGAGCTGAAACACCTGATCCGCGTTGAACGCCCCAAGGTTATTCAGGATATTGCTGAAGCCCGCTCTCATGGCGATCTTTCAGAGAACGCCGAGTATGATGCGGCTAAAGAGCGCCAGGGTTTTGTTGAGGGTCGGATTTCTGAGATCAACGGTAAAATGGCCCGCTGCCAGATAATCGATCCTTCGGAGATGGACACCGATAAAATCGTTTTCGGTGCAACCGTCAAACTGTTTGATGTCGAGTCAGAAAGTGAAGTGACTTACCGTATCGTCGGCCAGGATGAGGCGGACATCAAGGCGGGACTGATCTCTATCAACAGCCCGGTCGCCAAGGCCTTGATCGGTCACCTTGTTGATGATGAGGTGAACATCAAGGTCCCCTCAGGTATCAGAACCTACGAAATCATTGATATCAAATACGTTTAAATGGAGTCACACAAATGTCTGTAATCACTAAAGATATGACCTTTCACGAAGTTATGCAAAAGAGCCCTGAAGTTGTCAAAGTTCTCGGTTCCTTCAACCTTGGCTGCGTTGGTTGCATGGGTGCCATGAACGAAACCCTCGAGCAGGGTGCTATCGCTCACGGTCTTGATGTTGAAGAGCTGCTCACAGCGTTGAACGCAATATTTTAACGTAAAAACGCTAAGGTTAACCGGAAGACGCAAAGAAATCTTTTGCATGCTTCAGGGTTTGAGTTCCGTCGTCCTTACCCTCGAGCCCAGGTTGGTTCTCAAGTTTTCCTCTTTGCGTCTTTATTGCTTTTCCTTGGCGCCTTTGCGTTACTCTTTTAGTAATAACCTTTTAGGGTGGCGGAGATGACCAAGGCGTCCACAGGCCAATCTCAACAACAGCTGTCCACCCCCGTTGTTCATCTTAAAGGGGTCGGTCCCCGGGTCGCTGAAAAACTCGCCAAACTTGATATCCACACGGTAGAGGACCTCCTCTACGTCCTGCCCCATCGTTACGAAGATCGTCGACAATTCAGGAAGATAGCCCACTTGCGTGATGGAGTGCATGAAGTCTTTTCCGGGGAAATTCTGGCCTGTGGAGAAGCCACAACTTCGCGTGCGCGTCGTAAGCTTTTTGAAGCTGTCGTCAGTGATGGCACCGGGCAAATCGTTCTTAAATGGTTCCACTACCGTAAAGGCAGTATGGAGAAACGTTTCGCAGTCGGCAAGCGAGCGGTTTTTACGGGAGAGGTCAAGCGCTACGGGGCAACACGCGAAATCCACCACCCCGACACCGAGTTCCTTGCTAAAGGCCAGTCCCTTACTGACTATCAGAGCTCAGACCCTCTGGCTTTTGGCAGGATATTGCCTGTATATCCGCTCACCGAGGGGTTGACTCAGTATGCGGCGCGAAAAATATGGAAGCAGGCCGTCGACGGCTACGCAGTCTGCGTCCAGTCTCACCTGCCTGTCGATATGATCGGAAAGCATCAACTGCAGCCCCTTTCTGAGGCCTTGCAGCAGATTCACTGGCCTTCCAACGATACAAACATCGACGACCTGGAGAACAGCAGAAACCCGGCACTCCGATCGCTGGTTTACGACGAATTCTTCTTTTTGGAATTAGGTTTGGCGCTTAAACGACGTGGCGTTGTCCTCGAGCAGGGAATCCCTTTTCAGGTCACCCACAAATACACCAAGCCTCTCGCTGCAAGCTTGCCCTATCGACTAACGGCCGCTCAGCGCCGTGTTCTCGGTGAAATAAAACAGGATCTGATGTCGCCGCATCCAATGAATCGACTGATCCAGGGCGACGTAGGCTGCGGGAAAACCATAGTCGCCTTAATGGCCGCCTTGGTGGCCATCGAGAATGAGACCCAGGTAGCGGTTGTTGCGCCGACAGAGATCCTTGCTGAGCAGCACTATCTTCAATTTCATACCTGGCTGGAGCAGTTGGGCCTGAAGACCGCACTTCTGCGCGGCAAGATGCCCGCAGCTGAAAAGCGTGAACTGGTCGAATCCTTAAGGGCAGGGGAGATCCACCTGGTGGTCGGCACTCATGCGGTGCTTCAGGAGGGGGTTGAATTCAGGAAGCTCGGACTTGGTATTATCGATGAACAACACCGCTTCGGAGTTCGCCAGCGCGCGGTGCTGAGAGGGAAGGGGAGCAACCCTCACATTCTGGTCATGACGGCGACCCCCATCCCGAGGACTTTATCGCTCACCGTCTACGGCGACCTGGCACTCTCTGTAATCGACGAAATGCCCCCGGGGCGCACGCCTGTTGAAACCGTTGTTGCCTCAGAGGCCCAGAGAGGGCGCGTCTACAGTCGCTTGAGACAGGAGATCGAGCAAGGCAACCAGGCTTACATCGTTTATCCTCTTGTTGAAGAGTCCGAGAACAGCGACCTGTTGGCAGCGACAGAGGGCGCAGAACAGCTCAAAAATGAGGTCTTCCCCCAGGCGAGATTTGGCTTGCTGCACGGCCGGATGAAGCCGTCAGAAAAAGAACAAGTCATGGCTCGCTTCAAGGCTCATGAAATTGACATTCTGGTGTCCACCACGGTCATTGAGGTCGGCATTGACGTTCCCAATGCGAGCGTCATGCTGGTCGAACATGCAGAGCGTTTTGGTCTTGCGCAGCTTCACCAGCTGCGAGG
>SBFN01000129.1 GCA_006226895.1 Deltaproteobacteria bacterium
CTCATGGTCAAGCCGGCACTCGCCTATCTCGACATTCTGCGCGACCTGAAAGAACGCTACAACCTGCCGCTGGTCGCCTACAATGTCTCCGGGGAATACTCCATGATCAAAGCCGCTGCCGAAAAAGACTGGATCGACGGCGATCGCGTGATGATGGAAACTCTGGTCGGCATGAAACGCGCCGGTGCCGATCTGATCATCACCTATCACGCCAAGGAGGCCGCCCGGCTTTTGAAGGCCTGAAAGCCAACTGTTTCAACAAAGTTTAATAGCCGGGGACAGGCATCTGCGGAGCCTGTCCCTTAATTATTTGATCGCTTCTTACCAGTGACTAGCCTTCAACATCCAGAAACGGACCCAATGACTGAGTACTCATGCGACACTCTCGATAACGGCCTGCGCGTCATCAGCGTCCCTATGCCACATCACCACAGCACCGAGGTGATGATCTACATCGGCGTCGGCAGCCGTCACGAAACGCCCAGAACTGCTGGAGCGTCGCATTTCCTCGAGCACATGCTCTTTAAAGGCACTGAGGATTTTCCCACCAGCCTGTCACTGGAACGTGCCTTCGAAGCCGTCGGCGGCTCGGCCAACGCCGCCACCGATTGTGAAACAACCTGCTTCCATTCCCGCGTCCACCCCGACCACTTTGCCAAAGGGATCGCGCTTTTTGCATCAATGATGCAGCGCCCTCTCTTCAACGACATCGAAATGGAACGCCGGGTTATCCTTGAGGAAGCCATGGGTGACCTCAATGAAACCGGGCGGCAGATCAACTCGGACAACATCGTCGCAAGCCTGCTTTTCCCGAAACACCCGCTGGGCATGCCGACTGTCGGCAACCGACCGGCGATCGAGCGCCTCTCCCTGCGACAGCTGAAGCAACACCACGCCACCTACTACACACCGCTGAACGCTGTCCTGGCGATCGCCGGGCCGATCGAACACGCCAAGGTCGTTTCGGCAGCCAAGGAACATTTCGGCCAATGGCAGGGCGCTGCGGCCCCTTCGCCAAAAGCATGGACCGATTTCTCAGAGAAAGATAAAACCCTGCGCTGGGTTCGTGACGCCGGCTCCCAGGTCAACCTGCAATTAGCCTTTTTGCTGCCTGGCCGCGACAGTGACTGTGCCGTAAACTTGCGCGTCCTGCGACGTCTCCTCGGCTGGGGAGGAATGAGCCGCCTGATGCTCCGTTTGCGCGAAGAGCTTGGCCTAACCTACGCCGTTGACGCCGCACTCGCCCTCTACGCTGACGCCGGAACCCTGGCGATTGACCTGGCCGTTTCGGCTGAAAACCTTGGCAAAGCGACCACTGCAATTCTGGAGATCGTGACCGAACTGCACAACAGTGAAGTAGGCAAGGATGAACTGGAACATATCCTTAACTGCTATCGCTGTGACCTTGATTATTCCCGTGACCAGGTCGACGAAATGGCTCTGCGCTACTCTTGGGGAGAACTCACAGGCAGTCACCGTACCATCGCCAATGATCTCGCCGGGATCGAAACGGTTACAGCGACAGGGTTACGACAAACGGCAAAAGAGCTTCTTAGTCCGCAAAATCTGCGTGGGGCCATTGTTGGTCCCTATCGAACCAGAGACCGTAAAAAAGTAGAAGAAGTTATTGCAGAATGGAAGCCGACATCTGTCGACTAGCCTGACCACAAGCACGTTTTTAAAACCTCGGCTCGGTGAGAAATCTCTGTCGACATTCGGGGTATCAAATATTTGCAGACCCTCTGATAATAACGTGCAGCAAAACAGACGGAAACGCCCCAACCAGCACAAGCAGGTTGGGGCGTTTTCTATCTTGTATATCGTGATTCCTAATACAACGACGGTCACACAGCCCGTGCCTGCCTGGACTATGTGTGGAGAGGGAGGAAACAGCACATCGTTCTTTTATCAACGTTGCTTATTACGTCCCTGAATAAAGTCTTGCAAAAGACGCTCCTCTTCGATGCTCAGAAACTCGACTCCCATACCTGCGGGGTGGTCTCTTCTGACAGGGGAGGTCGTGGAGTTTACCCAAGCAACACGCCCCTCGCAATAGACGACACAATTGTTCTCAGGGAGCTCTAACTTAAGCTTCAATGACTCACCTGGAGGCAAGGGGTTCTCAGTCTCCAAAAACAGTCCCCCTGCACTCACATTAAACGTAACACTCACCGTATCATCAGAAAGGACTTTGCCCTTGCCGTAAAAAACTTCAAGCTTAAAAGGCATTCGTGGAGTTCGACGCTTATTGAGGGTAATTTGCAGTATTGTTTTGAGTTGTTTTTCGTTGAGAGGTTTGCTGAGAAACGTTGAAATACCGACTTTTCTGGCCTCTGAAATTTTATCCTCATCTTGCTCGCTTGAAAGCATGACCACAGGAACAAATTTACAGCTGGGGTATTTTTTTACCTGCCTCGTAAACTCTATTCCGTCCATGACTGGCATGTTCATGTCCGAGATAATCATGTCAAACCTGGCAGACTCAGCCTTTTGACAAGCCAAGCGGCCACTGTCAGCCGTGGTGACTTCATAACTGAGGTTCGTCAACATATCTCCGATGACTTTCAGCATAAAAGGAGAATCATCTACAACGAGAATCTTTTTTTTCATAATGATTGCCACGCCGATTTAATAGAACCCATTCAATTCGGAGCACTATAGCAAACTCGACTCACAATATCCTCACAAATCTCCCGCTATAATTTTATTTCAAGGTTCGTCAAGGACGAGAACGAGTCCTGAAAGAGCTGCCGTAAAGGGAAAGCCTGAGATCCAGGGTTTATCTGAGGCATCGGAATTTCCGGCAGGAGCAAATCAGCACAAAACTCTAACAAAGTTCAAGCAATGACCCCTCTTCATACCGGTCGATTGACATCCTTTTGTTGACCTTTGTTCATTTTGCGCCTATCAGATGTTATAATGTGCGATAGAGGAATAATTTCAGAGCCTTGTCTTTGATCAAAGGCAATGACTTCAGTCGTTTTTGGTTCGATTTCTTCATCGGATATTAAGTGCCCATGCAAACCATAGTAATCTGCGGTTTCAAAACTTTTTCGCCGATGCGGGCAGTCATTGCCCACACCCTCCACCTTGCCTTCTTTCTGATGTTCACGGTGTCGCCACTCTACGCCGGCGACCAGCAGCTCGAATCTATCCGCAAAAGCATCACCGCCCTCGATAGTGCCAGGCAGACAGCTCTGCAGGAGCTCGAAAAGACGGCTATGTCTGCCAACGAGGTTGCCGATTACAAAGACTTTGTTGTCTACCTCAACACCCGGATTGTCAACTACTGCATGGATCTCGCAAACCAGGGAGGAGCTAACGCTCTTGAAGATCTGCCCTGTCCTGAAGCGCCTGCTATGGTCGGTAACAGCGAGGCCTCTCCCTCTGGTGAGAGTATTTTTTCTACGACCGGACCCAACTTCGGGGCAGCCAAGACTCAGGCTGAAGAAACTGCGCAGTTGGAGGGGGCCTTTCTCTCCTCCCTGGGAGACTTCGACGACAGCTTGTTGAAGGAAGAAGAAAAAGTTGCGGCCAGAGTTCCCAGCCAGAGGGAAACCGGCAGTTCCAGTGCGTCCGGAAGCAGCGGCCGAGCAGGTGAATCGGGCGAGACCCGTTCCGGAGAAAGCGATGCGAGTGAAGAGCAGGGCGAAGGCGCAACGGAGGATCAGGGCCTGGAAGGCCAAGCGGGGGCAGCCCAAGGTTCAACGGGCCGCTCAGGATCTCAGGGCAGCGGCGTGGGGCAACCAACATACGGCGCCCCCGGAGGAAACCTGCCTCCTCCTGAGGATGACGATATCGTTGCCCGGCAACTGCGCGAAGCCGCCGAAAAGGAGCCCGATCCGGAGCTGAGAAAGAAACTCTGGGAGGAGTACTGGAAGTACAAGGGCGTAAACAAAAAAAGGAGTGAAAATCGATGAACAGGTTGTTCGTGCTGTTTGCCTCACTCCTCGCCCTGTCCGGATGTGCCTCACTCAGCAACAAGGTTGCGGACGGGGTAAAACCGATCGTCGCGACGCAGGAACTGGACAGCTCGGAACTACTCGATGTGGCAATCGTCGTTTTTGATTCCGAGGAATTAACGGACAAGGAGATCCGTGAACTGGGCTTGTCCGAGGAGATTCGTCGCGCCGAAGAGCGCTTCATCCCGATCCACCTTAAGTACACCATGCAACGGACCGGTCACTGGGGAGCCGTGCGGGTCGTCCCTGAAGAAAACGCCGCCCATCTTCAGGTCCGTGGCACCATCATCCACTCGGATGGTGAACAGCTGATCCTTGACATCGAAGCTTATGATTCACGCGGCGTTGCGTGGTTTGAAAAATCCTATGCCGAAGAGCTCGGCCTGGTTGACTTCCACGGCAGCTCCCCCGGAGAGAAGGACCCGTTCCAAGATCTTTACAACACCATCGCCAACGACCTTATCGAGCAGCGGAACCAGATGCCGGTCGCCGCTATTCAGGAAATTCAGCAGGTTTCCGAACTCCGCATAGCGCAAGACATGGCCAGTGACGCGTTTGCCGGTCACCTCTCCCGCAACGAAGAAGGTCGCTATTCGCTGATCAGACTCCCTGTCGAAAATGACCCCATGCTGAAAAGGGTGCGGGCCGTTCAGGTGCGTGACGATATGCTGCTCGACACCATCAACGGTTATTACGAAATCTACTACAATGACCTCTGGCAGCCCTATGGAGACTGGCGGAAACTCTACAACGAAGAACTCGCTGCGCTGAATAAAGTCAAGAAACAAGCTCTGACCCGACAGCTGTTAGGCCTCGTCTCTGTTATCGGTGGCGTCGCGCTCAGTACCGGCAACAGCAACCTCTCCTCCTCCAACCTCCCCGGGGTCATGGTTATGGGAGGCGCCGCGGCGATTTACAGTGGTTTCCAGAAGCAGGAAGAGACCAGAATTCACAGGGATGTCATCGAAGAGCTAAGCATGTCCTTCTCCTCCGAAGCAGAGCCCCTGGTCGTGGAGGTCGTCGGCGAAACGGTCCGACTCACCGGCTCAGCCGAAGAACAGTACCAAAAGTGGCGCGATATGCTTCAACAGATCTACGCCGCGGAGACCGGCCTGCCGCCTGTACCGACTGAAAGTGACCTCGGTCAATCGGGAGGCTCTGGCTCCGGGCCAGGCAAGCTTGATCAATGACCGAAGACTCCACCCCCAAACAGGATAACGGCGAACCGTCAAGGAGGACTCCGACTCTGGTCCCTCCTGATGCAACCGCGGTAGAGGAGCAAAAATCTTCCCGCACCCCGTTGCTGGTGGCAGTTGGTGGCCTGTTGCTGGTGATCGCCGCTCTGCTGGTCGTTCTTGTGCCGCTCTTGAGTGAAGACCGAACGGCACCGACAACCGTAAAGGAAGCCGACACCCTCAAACCACAAGCTGCAACCCAAAAACAGGCGATCACTCGTTCGGAGGCGACGGACCCGGCGGCAACCGAGATCGAACAACTGATCGGCACCTGGCTGCATAA
Organism: Deltaproteobacteria bacterium; assembly: GCA_006226895.1. Lineage (GTDB taxonomy): Bacteria > Desulfobacterota > Desulfuromonadia > Desulfuromonadales > BM103 > M0040. The sequence continues at coordinate 5,481 of SBFN01000129.1, forward strand.
ACAGGCCGAAGCCGAAGCGGAAAACGTCGCGGCGTGGGGTGGTGAAAGCTATAGAGTGGCAACGTTCAGGGGCAAAGAATGTAGCCAGTTGCTGCAAGAGAAACAGTACCTGACGGCACGAGAAGCTTGCAATCAAGCAATCGACAAGCTGAACGCTCTCATGGCGTCGAAAGAGGCGCTTTTCGAAGAGGCCTTCGCTGCGGGACTGCTGTCTCTCGAGCAGGGCAATCCGGAGCCTGCCGTCGAATATTTCCAGCAGGCTCTCGCCATCGATGCCGATGAGGAGAGAGCCACGGCGGCCCTGCACAGAGCAGAGCAACTCCCCACTGTGCTGCGTTTCATGCACGACGGTCAGACCATGGAAACCGCCGGTGATCCGGAAGGGTCGCTTCGGGCGTTTTCAGAAGCCGCAACTCTTGATCCGGAATATGAACCTGCGCAGCAGGCTCTGGCCCGGGTCAAAGCAGCGATCGCCGAGAAAGAGTTTCAACTGGCCATGAGCCGTGCCCTGCAGGCGATGGCCGAGGGCAAAACCGCTGCAGCCAGAACAGCGCTGCAAAAAGCCGAAACCATCAAGCCCGGAGATCGTGCCGTTGATGATCTCAAGCAACGACTTTTGCGGAACCAGCTTGCCGGCAGACTGTCCGCCCTGCGTCGGAACGCAGAGCGCATGGAGCGGGAGGAACGTTGGTCGGAGGCGTTAAGAACCTGCACAGAAGCGCTCAGCCTGGATTCAAATGCAGCCTTCGCCTCCAGTTGCAAGGAGAGGGCGAAGCTGCGGGTTGAGCTGGACAATCAGTTCACGGCGATTTTCGCCAAACCGGAACGTCTCTTTACCGCTGGCCCCAGGCAAGAAGCCCGACAAACGTTGCTCTATGCCTCGCAATTCTCTCTCCGCGGACCGATTCTCGCCTCACAGATGGACCGGCTTGAAGCGTTGGTCACCGAGGCCGAGGCCGAGATCGAAGTCGTGATTATATCGGACGGGCTAACTGATGTGGTGATCTATCATGTCGGCCGCCTTGGCTTTTTCCAGGAAAAACGGCTTGTTCTGCGCACAGGAAACTACACCGCCACTGGCAGCCGCAACGGCTTCAGGGATGTGCGGCAGACACTCAAAGTTCGACCGGGCTCCGGCAAAATGGTCTTCACCCTGCGCTGCGAGGATCCGATTTGAACCGTCTGATCGAAATAATCGGCAGAGAAGAGGTCCTCAAGTTTGACGAGACCGACCTGCCCCTGCTCATCGGTATGGACGCCACCGCCCATGTTCGTCTGGATGGCGAAGGGGGCATCGTCGCTTACGTTGCGGAGTCCCGTAACCATCTCTTTCTGCAGCCTGCGGACGGCACCGCTCCCGGTGCTGTTTATCACAACGATGAACCGGTGACCGGTTCGGTCTGGCTGAAAGCTGGAGACACAACCCACATCGGGGAGACCCTCATCTCCTGGCATCTTTCAGGACAGCGTGTGGAGATTCATCTCTCCAAATCCTCGGCCCAAAGGCTGCGCCCCCCTGTTGAATCCCCGGAGGAAAGCGTCGCTGATGAACAGGTCCTGCCGGTTGTGGAGGCGCCACGCACTGATGGACACAAGCTTCGAAAGCTGGTCGTTGTTCTCTTTCTGCTCCTTTTAACCGGAGCGGCCTTTGTGCTGCTGGCCAACCCCCTCTCTGTCGTGGTCACACCCGCTCCGGACAGCCTCTCCGTGTCCGGCTTTCCGCCACCACTGAAATCCGGCGACAGCTACCTGGGGATTCCTGGCAGCTACACTCTCCACGCCGAGAAGAAAGGCTACTTCCCTTTAGAAGAAACCATTGAGATTATCGGCAGCGGCAGTCGTTACAACTTCACCATGGAGAAGCTGCCGGGCCTGCTTGACCTGACCAGCACCCCCTCCGGAGCCACCGTGCTGCTCAATGGCCTTGCGATTGGAAAAACCCCTCTCCAGGGTGTGGAGATTCCTGCGGGTAGCCGTAGTATAGGCTTCGAACATGACCGCTACCTGCCAGACGAAGCAACGATCGAAATCGAAGGTTTTGCTGCAAAACAGGAACTGCATGTCGACCTCGAACCGGCCTGGGCCATGGTCACTCTTCGCACAGAACCGGAGAACGCGGCCCTGAGCGTCGACGGGGAGGAGCTTGGCACAACGCCGCTGGAGTTGGAGTTGATCGCCGGCAGTCGCGAACTGATATTCAGTAAAGAAAACTTCTCTCCTCTTGAAGTCAAGCTTGACGTTGTCGCGGGAGAGGAGATGACGCCCGCTGTTTATCAACTTGAACCGGCGCCGGCCAAGGTTGCCATCGCTTCGATTCCGAGCGGGGCTACGGTAACTATCGATGGTGGTTACAAAGGGCTGACGCCTCTTACCATCGAGCTTTCGCCAGGGGACAAACACGTTCTCCGTCTGACCCTGCCCGGTTACCAGTTGGCAAGCCGCAAGGTGCTATTCGAAGCTGAAGAGGAGCGTGATCTAAATATCAAACTCGAACCGGAGTACGGAACGATCTTCATCACCGGAGATCCTGCAGATGCTCTCCTCTATATCGACGGCAAGAAACAAACTTTATCCAGCGGTCGCTTCCGGCTGACCACAAAACCCCATACTGTCGAAATGAAAGCCAAAGGCTACGTGAGCGCGAGCAAGACCGTGACGCCACAGGCCGCTTACAGTCAACGCATCGAGATAAAGCTGCAGGACAAACAGATCGCTGCTGCGCCCAAAGCCGTGGGCGCCCCCGAACCGGTCAAAGCAACGGGCCTCGGCCAGAAGCTGGTCCTCATCAAACCAAGGCCTTTCATCATGGGCGCCTCCAGAAGAGAAGCGGGGCGTCGTGCCAACGAAAGTGAGCATAAAGTCGCCATGCAGAGGCACTTCTATCTCTCTTCTCGCGAGGTGACAAATGCCGAATACAAACTGTTCCGGGCGCAGCATTCTTCCGGCATGTCCGGTAACCGTTCTCTCGACATCGATTCACATCCGGTCGCAAACGTTTCCTGGGAGGATGCCGCAAGATTCATGAACTGGCTCAGCAGAAAAGACGGGCTGCCATCTTTCTACCGCGAAGATAATGGCACCATGGTTGTCGCTGATCCGGGAGGCACTGGCTACCGTCTGCCCAGCGAAGCAGAATGGGCCTTCGCTGCCAGGATGGCTGGCCAGAAAGAGAGGGCGCGCTACCCCTGGGACGGCAAATATCCGCCGAAGGCCAAAGCAGGTAACTTCGCCGATGAATCAGCGCGGCACCTTCTGCCCGTGGTCATCGGGGGCTATAACGATGGCTTCGCAGCGAGTGCGCCGACCGCTTCTTTCTCTGCAAACCCGGCAGGCATTCATGACCTCGGCGGCAATGTGGCGGAGTGGTGTCACGATTACTACTCCGCTTTCAATGGCAATGCGGAAGAGAACGCTGTCGATCCAATGGGCCCGACAAGCGGCGCACATCGCGTGGTCCGGGGTTCAAGCTGGCGCAATGCCAGCATCACTGAACTGCGCTTTAGTTATCGTCGTTACAGCAAGGAAGCCGCCAACGACATTGGTTTCCGGATAGCGAGGTATGCAAAATGAAATTCTTGTCCATCACGCTTGCCCTGGCCCTGATCGCTGCCAGCGCAGTTGCTCTCGATAAGGACACCAGTAAGCAGACCCAGAAGAGTGCAGAGACCGGTGAAGTAAAACAAGACGCAGAAAAAAAAGGTACCAAGGAAAAGAAGTCGCCGACATGGCCACGCCCCTATAAATCAACTGAAGAGATAAGTGTGGACAGCATCGTCCCCTTCCCGACTGATATCTGAATGAGGTGATACGTCTTATGCGCGGAAAAAATTTTCCTACCGAAATGATCTACCAGGTCTTTAGCCTGCTGTTGGTCTTCATCGTCGTTCATGGAGCCTATGTCTCCCTGATCCGGCCCAAAGCAGAGTCATTCCTGAGCATGCAGCAGGCCCGCATGGCGGAACAACCGGACGCCGTTCAGGAACAGAGCTTCTACGTTGTCATCCGTGATTTCGAGCAGGAAGCCTGTCTGGTCCTCTTCTTCTGGGCCATGGCGATCCTCATTTACAAGGGTGTCGCAATCTGGCGTCAGCAGGGCCAGCTGGACGAAGATCTGCTGCAATTGCCCGGCAACATGCCGATCGGCCCGGAAGATACGCGGGAGTTGATGGGGCGATTACAACAACTGCCGAACACGAGCCGTGATTTATTGCTACCGGCAGCCTTGATGAACTCGGTCCAGCGGTTCGCCGCAACCCGCAACATCCAGGATGCAGCCACCTCGGTCCGTGAAACCTGCGAAGCCCACGGCGACCGTCTCGATTCGGAGCTCTCCACCATTCGCTATATCGCCTGGGCCATTCCCTCGGTCGGCTTTATCGGCACCGTGCGCGGTATCGGCGCAGCGCTCTCCCAGGCCCATCGTGCCGTCGAGGGAGATATCACCGGCGTCACCCAGAACCTCGGCGTGGCCTTCAACTCCACCTTTATCGCCCTGGTCTTAAGCATTGTGATGATGTTCTTTATTCATCAACTCCAGCACCGCCAGGAGCGCTTGATCCACGATGCCGGCGCCTACTGCCAGCGCAACCTGATCAACAAGCTGCGGATCAAACCCGCACCCTGAAAATAAGGTTTTTTCGTGCCCCCTCGTCGACGTAGCAGCTCACAATTCAACCTGGCATTCCTCGACGTCATGTGTTGTGGTTTTGGCGCAGTCGTGCTGTTGGTCATGCTGCTGAACGGTGACATGCTGGCCACCCGTAAGGAGATCGTCACCGATCTGCGCAGCGAGGTTATGCGTCTCGAACGCGAAGTCAAGGTTGGTAAAGAGCACCTGGTCAGCCTGCAAAACAGCATGGTCCAGACAGAAGAGGACATCGTTCGTACAGAGGGTCTCTCCCGCCAGGTGATCAGCAGTCTGGAACAGACCAAACTCGAACTGGCCACAATGAGTGGTAAAAGTCAGGCGGCAAAAAAACATATTAACGCCCTGCAATCAGACCTCCTCAATCTGGACGCAGAGAGTCGACGCATCGGGGCGGAGCAACAAACAGAGCTTGCCCGTGGCGCCCAGGTTCGCGAGTTTATCGGCCAGGGAGACCGGCAGTATCTCACCGGTCTGCGGCTCGGCGGCAAAAGAGTCCTGCTGCTGGTTGACGCCTCGGCCAGCATGCTCGATGAAACCATCGTCAACATCATCGTCCGTCGCAATCTTGATGACCGCAGCAAGAAAGCTTCTCCCAAATGGAAGCGCACCATCAGAACCGTCGAATGGTTGACCGCCAACCTCCCTGCAGACAGTTCGCTACAACTCTACACCTTCAACACCGAGCCCTCTCCCACCGCAGCAGAACTGAGAAACAAGTGGGTTAAGATCTCTGACAACAAGAATATCAACCGCATGCTGGCAGCGCTCAAACAGACCATCCCTCAGGGGGGGACCAGCCTCTACAACGCCTTTGCTGCGGCCGCGCGCATGAAACCGCGTCCCGACAATATCCTCCTGCTTACCGACGGTCTCCCCACCCAGGGGGAGAAAAAGAGTTCGAAGAACACCATCTCGGGCGATAACCGCCTGAAACTTTTCCATCAGGCGACCGGAGTTCTGCCCAGAGCCGTGCCGATCAACACCATCCTCTTCCCGATGGAAGGCGATCCCATGGCTGCGGTCTCTTTCTGGAAACTCGCCATAGAGACAGGAGGGTCTTTCCTCACCCCAACGAGGGATTGGCCATGAGAAACCGGCGCCGCCAGATTGAGGTTTTCAACCTCTCCTTTCTCGACGTGATCTCCTGCGGTTTCGGGGCCATCATCCTGTTGCTGGTCATTTCGAAGATCTCCGAGCCCCGGGTGATCGAACAGACCAATGTCGACCTCTCAGGCCTTGTGATACAGCTGGAAGAAGAGCTCTACGACATCCGTGGGGAAACCCAGATTCTCAACCG
>SBFN01000150.1 GCA_006226895.1 Deltaproteobacteria bacterium
AAGACGCCGAAGACAGCCCGATTGTCGATGAAGGGGATGATTCGCAGACCTTCTTCGGCCTGATGGCGACTTATCGCTGGGGCAACTAAGCAGGGTCCGGCATTCAAGCGGGGAGAAACTCTCCCTGCACTATAACTAACCAACAAAAAGCCGACGGCATCGCCGTCGGCTTTTTGATTGTTCCGTATAATAACAAGTTCAGTATCGTTAATTGAACATCGCCTCTCTTGCAAAAAATGACTGCACCAGCCTACTGGTTACCGCGTTCCAGTCTCGTTTTAAGGAAGCGTCCCGTATATCTCCGGACGTCGGTCATCGTAACAGCGGATCTGGGCACGATAATCGATCATCTCCTGGGCATCAAAAGTGGCGATCAATTCAGTGTCGCTCTCACCGCCTTCCGCAAGCACGTCACCACGGGCCGACAACAACAGGCTCATGCCGAAGAAATCCAGCTTACCCTGGACACCGCAACAGTTGGTTGCGATCAGAAACAGCTGATTCTCCATGGCACGAGCTCGCAGCAAGGTTCGCCAATGCTCCTGGCGAGGCTTGGGCCACTCTGCCGGCAGACAGATAATCTCGGCCCCCTCAAGGGCCATTTTACGAAAGAGCTCAGGAAAACGCAGATCGTAACAGATTGCAATGCCGAGCCGGCCGACCGAAGTCGGCAGAACAAGGCTCTGCTCGCCCGGAGAGAGGAACCGGTCCTCACCCATGGTCGAGAACATATGCAGTTTGCGATAACTGCCGAGCACTTCTCCTCGATCAATCACATAAGCGGTATTAAATATTTTCCCGCCTGCTGCTTCCGGCAGACTGCCAACCACCACTATGTCATTTTGAACGGTTAGCCTGCAGATGGCTTCGACCACTCGAGGCGTCTCTGCAGCATGCTTAACAAGGCGTTTGTAATCGTAGCCGGAACTCCACATTTCTGGCAAAACAGCCAGGTCCACTCCCTGCCGTGCAACCCGGCCAAGGGCGCTCTCGACAACCGCCAGATTCCTGTCTATCTCGCCAAGAGCAATATTGAACTGAATCGCAGCGACATGCACTTTATCTTTCATTTTTTCTCCTAAAACGGCGTTATGTAGCCATTAAGGCTTTAAGGGGAAAAACCCTGGAAGTGCAATTATAGGCGAGTCGCTAAAAGCAGACAAGAGCTCACTAACATAGCTGGATTTTCTTGACCAGCCGAGAGCAATCGTGCTAAAACCGGTAACATTTTGGTGATTATACTAGCGTTTTAGATACTTCTATTTTCTAATAAGCTTCAACTCGAAAACGAGACTAAACTTCATTGAGTTCTATGAAAGCAAAGCTTGCCACATTTGCAGTCATGCTGTTGTTCTGGGTCATCCTGTCGGGCATGTTCGATGCCTTTCATCTATCCCTCGGCGTGATCTGTTGCCTGCTGATTGCCCATTTTAGCCATGACCTGCTCTTCTTTGGAGACGGCAAGTATTCTAACACAAAAAGCCTTCTGGGCTTGCTCGCGTATCTGCCATGGCTCTTCTACGAGATCGTGCTCGCCAACCTGCAAGTGGCTTACATCGTTCTGAACCCGCGTATGTACGATTTGCTGGACCCGCACGTCATCCGCTTTAAAACCAAGCTTAAAAGGCCGATATCAAAGGTCACCCTTGCCCAGTCAATCACCCTGACCCCCGGAACAATTACCGTCAGTATCCATGATGACGAGTTTTCAGTATACGCTCTTACCAGAAGCGCCAGTGACTCCCTGCCCGGAGCGATGGAAGAACGCGTAGCCCGTGCTCTGGAGTCAGAACGATGATGCATTCCTTTTTTCTGGCAATCAGTATAGCCTTGACTTTCCTGATGGCTATCAGCCTGATTCGCGCAGTCATTGGTCCGACCATCCTCGACCGGATTCTCGGCGGCAACATTATCGGCACCAAGACAACAACGCTGCTGCTTTTGATCGGCCTGCTCTACAACGATTTAGGCATGTTTGTTGATATCGCGCTAGCTTACGCCCTGCTCAACTTTATTGCCACACTCGGGGCCGCCAAGTTTTTCCTGCGCCGTCTCGGTGTATTTATGGAAGACAGTGAAAAGGAGGAAGTCTCATGACAATCCTGTCTGTTACTGCCATAGCCCTCTTATCACTCGGTCTCTTTTTCTTCTTTGCCGGCACGGTTGGCATCCTGCGACTGCCGGACTTCTACTCCCGCCTGCATGCCGCAGGTAAATGTGATTCGCTGGCCGCCGTTCTGATCATTGTCGGAATTGCCTTGTACAACATCGAACCTTTTTCATTCGAAGCACTTCTAGTAAGCGCCAAGCTCCTCCTAATAGCAGTCGTTGTCTTTGTCACCAGCCCAACAGCAACCCATGCGATTACCGAAGCGGCCCTGGTGCTTGGAGTGAAACCGTGGACCAAGGCTGAGAGGAAACGACCATGATCTGGCAACTCGACCTTATGATTCTGACCCTGGTGGTGGTCTGTGCCCTGGTCACCATCAACATCAAGGATTTACTCGGTGCGTCGGTTGTGTTCGGCATCTACAGTTTTTTGATGTGCCTGCTCTGGGCAGAGATGGGCGCAGTTGATGTCGCTTTTACCGAAGCCACAGTGGGTGCCGGAGTCAGCACAATCTTCTTTATTTCAGCGATCCTAAGAACCACCAGAAGGAGCAAAGATTGAAACACCTGGCGTTGATCGCAACCCTGGCGACGGGGGCTCTGCTGTTGTACGGGACAAAAGATTTCCCCGCCTGGGGAGATCCTCAGGCTCCGGCCAGCACCTACCTCTCCCCTCATTATATTGAGGATGCCGTCGAGGAAACCCACGTTCCCAACATCGTCACCGCTGTCCTCGGTGATTACCGGGGTTACGATACCATGTTTGAAACCGTGGTTATCTATTGTGCTGGTATGGCCGTGGTCAGCGTTCTGAGCAGGAAAAGAGAAGAAGAATGAGGGATATTTACGAACATAGTGCAGGTGAAGACCTGATCATCAAAACCTCGGTGCGCCTGCTGGTCCCTTTTATTCAATTGTTCGGTCTCTATGTCATCGTTCACGGCCACTACAGTCCGGGAGGCGGCTTTCAAGGGGGAGTTATCCTGGGAGCGGCTTTTATCCTGCTGGCTCTGGCCTATGACATGAAAACGTCTCAGGAATACATGACCATCAGGGTCAATGCGCTATTCACCAATCTGGGAGCAGCAATTTTCATCGGTGTTGGCGCAGTCAGTGCAATTTTTGGCGGTCTGTTCCTTGATTATGCTGCCCTCAACAAATTAATTCCACTGGGCCCGATCGAATGGCACTCATTCGGTATCTTCCTGGTTGAAGTTGGTGTTGGCTTCACCGTTATGAGCATTATGGTTCTGCTCTACTGGAACTTGAGTTCCAGTGGGACACTGGACGAAGGATTGTAAAGATGGAGTCGATTGTCGGCGAAATCGTAGCGAAATATAATTATTGGATTTATGTCGTGCTGATGATGATCGGTTTTTACGCCATGATCGGCAAGCGTAACCTGGTCAAGAAGTTGCTTGGCATGAACATTTTCCAGACCTCCATTATTCTTTTCTTCGTCTCTACCGGCGTCAAGAAGGGCGGCGGCATTCCTATCGTAGACAAGTACCAAGGCCTGGCAGGCACTGTCGAAGCCGCCTCTACCGTCAATCCCCTGCCGCACGTATTGATGCTCACAGCTATCGTTGTCGGTGTCAGCGTGACCGGCGTGGCCCTGGCTGTTTTACAACGGATCTACCGTGAATACGGCACTCTCGAAGAGGATGAGATTCTGGAGAAGATCCAGCGATGAGCGCGACCAACCTGCATATCTTTGTCATGATCGTTCCACTCCTTTCGGCTCTTGCCGTCAACTTGCTGGGACGAAGCTCCCGTCAGTGGATAGCGCCTCTGGTGATTGGCTCCCTGGCCTTCTCCGTTTTCGGCTCGGCGATCATGCTGGCCCGCGTCATTGAGCATGGCACGCTGAGCTATACCGTCGGCAACTGGCGGCCGCCGTTCGGCATCGAGCTGGTGGTCGACCCTTTAAGCGCCCTGATGATGGTCCTCATCGCAGTGGTTGCACTGCTGGCTTCTTTCTCATCACTCAAAAGTGTTGAGCAGGAACTTCCCGGCCGCGAACACTTTTTCTTCACTCTTTACCTGATACTGGTTGCCGGCCTGTTCGGTCTGGTCCTGACAGGCGACGCCTTCAACCTTTACGTCCTGCTTGAGATCACCTCGATCACCACTTACGGACTGATCGCCATGGGCCGAGGGCGCAGTTTCAACTACATCATCATGGGTTCAATCGGCGCCTGTTTCTACCTGCTCGGTATCGGTTACATCTACATTCTGACCGGAACCCTGAACATGTCGGATATCGCGCGCATTCTGCCAACCCTGAACGCCCCCGTGGCAACGGCGACCGCTATTTCTTTCGTGCTGGTCGGACTCTGGGTCAAGATGGCTTTTTTCCCATTGCACAGCTGGTTGCCCAACGCTTACAGCCAGGCCCCAACGGGGGCCGGCACCATGGCCGCACCGCTGATGACCAAGGTCACAGTCTACCTGATGGTTCGCGTCATCCTGTCGATGTACACCCCGGCCCTGGTGTTTGCCAACAAGTGGGTCAC
>SBFN01000223.1 GCA_006226895.1 Deltaproteobacteria bacterium
ATACTGATTGGTGTGCTCTGTGCCTACCTGTCATTCAAGGGTTGCGAACATCAGGAAATCTCAGGTGTCTGGGGTTTTGTGCTGTTGCCCATCGTTCTCCTCTTTGCCTGGTTGTCACATAAAGGAGTGACCAGCCTTTTCCTGGTTTTATTGACAACGTCCAGCCTGCTGTTGCTGGCGCTACTGTTTTGAGCGTGGGGACACTATGCCGATAGAAAAAATGGAATACGACATTGTTAATCGTCTGGGCTTGCATGCGCGTGCCGCAGCACAGTTGGTTCAGACGGCTAATCGTTTCTTGTCGGATGTGATGATTGAGAAAGATGGTAACGAAGTGAACGGCAAGAGCATTATGGGCCTTTTGATGCTGGCGGCCCCGCAAGGGTCGAAAATAAATATAACGGTGTCCGGTGAGGATGCTGAAGAGGCAATGAAGGTAATAGGGACTTTGATTAATGACGGCTTCGGTGAAGATTGACATAGCCGAGGATACTATTCTCGTCGGCATCGCTGCAGCACCCGGGATTGCTATCTCGCGAAGTCATTTGGTTAACCGTGACCGGATGGCTGTTATTGAGCGTCGCATCTCTCCTGCTGAAGTTGAGCCGGAAACGGCTGCTTTCAAGGCTGCCGTGGAGACGTCCAAGTGCCAACTCCGGGAGGTTAAGGAGCAGGCTGACAGCAAAGAGCTTTCTGAGCACCTCTATATTATCGATACTCATTTGATGATTCTTGATGATGAGATGCTGATTGGTGAGACGGTCAGCCTGATTCGTGAAGACCTGATCAATGCCGAAGGTGCATTGAACAGGGTGTTGCGTAAATTGCGCCGGGTCTTTGATAAAATAAGTGACGAGTATCTCCGGGAGCGACGTTCTGATATCGACTCAATCGGAGACCGGTTGTTACGCAACCTGCTCGGTGAAACGTGCGAGTCTCTAACTGACGTTGAAGAGCAGGTCATCGTTGTCGCCCATGATCTGTCTCCGGCAGACACCGTGCAGATGGACCGCTCCAAGGTTGTCGGTTTTGTGACGGATGTTGGAGGACGCACGTCGCATACGGCGATCCTGGCCCGCTCTCTTGGTATCCCGGCCGTAGTCGGGTTGGAAACGATTACCTCTTTATTGCCGTCCGGTCTGCCGATGATTATTGATGGCAGCACCGGAAGCGTTATCCTTAAGCCTTCACCGGAAACCTTCCGCGATTACCTGTTGCGGAAGCAGCACTACGATTACCTTGAGACCGAGCTCCTCAAATTCAGAAACCTCACCGCAGAGACAAAAGATGGTCAATCTCTGGCGTTGCGCAGCAATATAGATTTTGTGAGTGAAATACATACGGCGAAAGAGCAGGGTGCCCATGGTATCGGTCTCTTCCGCACAGAATTTCTCTTCATGTCCGGCGAGGGTCCTCCTTCAGAAGAGGAACAGTTTGATATTTACCGCTCTGCTGTGGAGCAGATGGCTCCTTTCCCGGTTACGATCAGAACCCTGGATGTCGGTGGTGACAAGTTTGTCCCGGAGTTTAACCTCTCCGATGAAGTGAATCCGGCGATGGGCTTGCGTGCCATACGATTCTCTCTCAAAGAGGTTAACCTGTTCCGGGTGCAGCTGCGGGCGATTCTCAGGGCTTCCGCGTTCGGACCGCTTCGCATAATGTTCCCGATGATCTCGGGTGTTGGTGAGGTGCGCGCCTGTAAGCAATTCCTTGAGAGGGAGCGGCAGGAGCTTCTCTCTGAAGGCATTGACTGCGGTGAAGATGTTGAAATCGGCATCATGATTGAAACTCCTTCTGCTGTTCTGATTGCTGACCTGCTGGCAAAAGAAGTTGATTTTTTCTCGGTCGGGACCAACGACCTGATTCAGTATTGTCTGGCGATCGATCGCGGCAACGAACATGTTGCCTATCTTTACGAGCCGATGCACCCGGCGGTGCTACAAGCACTCCTGAGGGTCTGTCGTGCGGCGGAGAACGCAGGTATTGCGATCGGAATGTGTGGAGAAATGGCCGGTGAGGATATGTATTCCCTGGTCCTGATTGCTCTCGGTTTCAGGGAGCTGTCGATGAATGCCAGCAACATCTCCCGTGTTAAACGAATCATGCGTCAGGTTGAAATTGTCGAGGTGAAACAGATTTTGGAGCGGCTCCTTTCTCTGCCAACAGCCGAAGAAGTTGTCACCGAACTTGAACGGGAGATGCGTGACCGATATCCTGAGGTTTTCACAGAAGCTCACATCTAGAATTCGGGGTAGACACTCTGCCAACTTTTACAGTACGACATAGCTGTCGTCTGAAAAGCTTGACAGTTTCTGACGAAAAGATTAACGTTCCCGCTCTAAATAGTTCTTAATAAGGAGTATGACTTATGGCCATGACAGATTTTCTCTTCACCTCTGAATCCGTTTCCGAGGGGCACCCGGACAAGGTCTCCGACCAGATTTCCGATGCTATCCTCGATGCAATAATCGCCGAAGATCCTAAGGCAAGGGTTGCCTGTGAGACTCTCGTAACAACCGGCATGGCAATGATTGCCGGTGAAATTACAACCAGCGCTTATGTCGATATGCCTGATATCGTGCGTCAGACCATTAAAGAGATCGGTTATGACGACTCATCCATGGGCTTTGACTACGAAACATGTGCGGTTTTGACCTCTATTGACCGTCAGTCTCCGGACATCTCCCAGGGTGTATCTGAGGGGGAAGGCTTGTTTACTGAGCAGGGCGCCGGTGACCAGGGTTTGATGTTTGGTTATGCCTGCAACGAAACTCCTGAGTTAATGCCGATGCCGATTACCTTTGCACACAAGTTGACCAAGCGTCTTGCCGATGTGCGTAAAAGTGGCCTCCTGAATTTCCTGCGCCCGGACAGCAAGTCGCAGGTATCGATCCAGTACATCAATGACAAACCGATCCGGGTCGACACCGTGGTCATCTCTTCGCAGCATAATCCCGACGTTACTTACGAAAACCTTAAGGAATCAATCATTGAGGAAGTTGTTAATAAAGTGATTCCTGCTGACCTGCTCGATGAGAACACCAAGTATTTCATCAACCCGACGGGGCGATTTGTCGTCGGCGGTCCCATGGGTGATTGCGGTTTGACCGGTCGGAAAATTATCGTCGATACCTACGGTGGCCAGGGTTCACATGGTGGCGGTGCTTTCTCCGGCAAGGACCCCTCAAAAGTCGACCGCAGCGCATCCTACATGGCTCGCTACGTCGCTAAGAATATTGTCGCTGCCGGTCTGGCTGACAAATGTGAAGTTCAGCTTGCTTACGCTATTGGCGTTGCAGAACCTGTTTCGGTGATGATCAATACGTTCGGTACAGGTAAGATTCCTTCCAACGAGATTGCTCGCGTTGTTCGTGAAGAATTCGATATGCGCCCTCGCGGTATTGTCGAGACTCTTGACCTCTTGCGTCCGATCTACCGCAAGACCGCTGCATACGGTCACTTTGGCCGTGAGCTCCCCGAGTTTACATGGGAGCGCACTGACCGTGTCGCGTCTCTGCAGAAGCTCGCCGGAATCTGATTGCGTTGAAAAGACTATTTTGAATGAAACGGGCGGATCGTTTTTACGGTCCGCCCGTTTGCGTTCCAGGTTGGAGCTATGACTCTTCCAGAACTCTCCATCATTATCCCCACCCTCAACGAGGCCGAGAGCTTACCACTCTTACTTGCTGATCTTGCCCGGCAACGGGAGGTTGCCTTCGAGGTCGTTGTTTCTGATGGCGGCTCGGTTGATTCGACGTGTACAATGGCTCAGGGCCTTTTTGCTGCCGGGAAACTTTCCGGGAACTGTGTGGTTGGGCCAAGGGGTCGGGGACGTCAACTGAACCTTGGTGTTAGAGACGCAAAAGCTGACTGGTTACTTTTTCTGCATGCTGATAGTCGCATCGGTGATGAGCTCCAGTTGCGCAAAGCCCTTGATTTTATTTTTGAATATCAACAGCAACAGACCGGGTTGATGACAGCTGGTCGCTTTCTCTTGGCGTTTGATGCGCGAGCTGAAGAAAACCGGTTTGCTCTCTTCTACTACGAGGCCAAGGCCCGGCTTGGTCGTCCCGGCTGCATTCACGGTGATCAAGGAATGTTGATGACTAAGGCCTGCCTGCAGGAAGCCGGTTGGTTCCGCGAAGATCTGCCGGTCATGGAGGATACCTCCATTGCTGAGGTTATTCGGACGTCCGGCCAATGG
>SBFN01000115.1 GCA_006226895.1 Deltaproteobacteria bacterium
CCGCAGATTACAACCAGCATCAGGCCTAGCGAGAAGACGCTGCCGCCAAGCAAGCGTGAAATTCCCACTCCCAGGTATGTGGTGGCGTCTGAAGTGATCAGGGTTGCCAGTTCAGCCCCGAAGGCAATATAAAAACCCGCCAGCAGGCTGAGAATCCAGGTGCGTGGCAGTGGCTGGGTCAGGATACGGCGGCCATTCGTTGCAATCAACTGGGTGGTTTCTGTCGGTGTTAGAAAACGTTTTTCCATAAAAATCCAGTGCGCGTTGCGGGAAGCGCGGCGCGTTATTCAATAAAAAGGTTTTCTCGCGTCACGGCACAGGCTACGCGCCACGGTCGGACGAGAGGCCGATGTCCTTTGCAAGCTTTGCCCAAGCAGTAAGACTTCGTTCAATGATCGCCATGTCTATGCAATAGGCGATGCGGAAGTAGCCAGGGGCTCCAAAGCCTGAGCCGGGCACCAGCAAAATATTATGCTGTTGAGCTCTACGTCGTCTTTAATAGGAGATTTGGGAAAGAGGTAAAAACCACCGCCCGGTTTAACCATGCTAAAGCCGAGATCAGTCAGATGGTTATACAGTAAATCGCGTTTTTCCTGGTACTCATCGACGTCAACACTTTCCCCCTGCAGCACTGCAACCAGGCGTTGCATCAGGGCAGGGGCGTTGACGAAGCCGAGGACACGGTTGCAGAAGACGGCCCCCTCCATGAAGAGCTTAACCTCTGCCATGCCGGGATTTGCTGCAAGGTAGCCTATGCGCTCACCCGGTAAAGCCAGATCCTTTGAATGCGATGTTACCAGGATAGCATTGCGAATATGTTTGAAAACCGGAGGAACGCTATTGCCGTCGAAGGCCAGACGCGCATAAGGCTCATCGGAGATAACATAAATGCAGCGATTGAGCTCGGCCTGTTTACGCTCGAGCATTGACCCTAGAGCGTCAAGGGTCTCTGCGCTGTAGACAGCACCGGTTGGATTGTTGGGTGAATTGATGATGATCGCCCGGGTGTTGTTTGTGATTGCCGCCTCTATGGCATCAATGTCCGGCTGGAATGTTTCAGGGTCTGTCCAGACCTCGGTCGTCGTGCCGCCGTGGTTGTCGACGTAGAATTTATATTCGACGAAAAAAGGGGTAAGAATAATAACGTCTTCGCCAGGGTTAAGGATTGTCTTTAAGGTTACATTGAGGGCGCCACCGGCTCCGCAGGTCATGATGATGTGGCTGGAGTTAATCGGCACACCGGAGTTTTGGGCAATGTGTTCGGCAACCGCAGAGCGGGTTTCTTCGTAGCCAGCATTGTTCATGTAGCGATGCATGCCGAGGTCCGGTTGGTCAACGATGCGACGCAGCTCGCGATGGAAGGCTTCCGGAGGCTCCACGGAAGGGTTCCCCAGAGTGAAATCGTAAACATTCTCAGCGCCGAATTCGGCAATCAGGGCAGCACCTTCCTCGAACATGCGCCTGATCCAGGAAGAGCGTTCAATCGCGTTGTGAACTTTTATAGCGACAGTCATTTAGGTAGACTCCTTAAATAATTTATATGGGCAGGTCTGAAAACTGAGTTGCGAGTTTAGCGGTCTGGCCGTCGTGGGTCAAGCAGTGTTAAGAGCCTTGGTTACTTGCTTTTTAGTGATTCATAGGATAAATTCACAAATTCCCTGAACAGTGGAAAGGACTGACCTTGTGGACGAAAAGAACCTGAATAATTTGCGGCAGCAGATTGACACTCTCGACGACAAGATTCTAGATCTGCTCAATCGTCGGGCCGACGTGGTGGTTGCGGTTGGTAAGGCGAAGGATGAGAATCGCGGTGAGTACTATGTGCCGAGTCGTGAGAAGGCTATCTTTGAACGCCTTATCTCCAGAAATAAAGGACCCTTTCCCGATGAAGGTGTGCGCAGGGTTTTCCGTGAAATCATCTCGGCCTCCCTCTCTTTGGAACAACCGCTGAAAGTTGCTTTCCTCGGCCCTCAGGCGACCTACACCCATGTCGCTGCCATGCAGCAATTCGGCTTTTCGGCACAACTCGTCCCGTTAAAAAGTATTTCCTCGATCTTCGAAGAGGTCAGCAGGGGCAGGGCCAGTTATGGTGTCGTTCCTGTAGAAAACTCTAACGAGGGTGTGGTTTCTCACACGCTCGATATGTTCATGTCCTCTGACCTCAAGATTATCGCCGAAATTCTTTTGCCGGTTTCTCACGATCTTCTTAATCTTTCCGGGCAGACCGCCGATGTGCGCAAAGTGATTTCACACCCCCAGGCCATTGGGCAATGCCGCACCTGGCTGGAAGAGAACCTGCCTGATATCCCTCTGGTTGATGCCTCAAGTACCGCTTCTGCCGCTCAGCAGGCCGCTGAAGATGCCAGTGTCGCAGCAATCGCCAGTGAAACTGCGGCCTCGCTCTACGGCTTGCGTGTGGTCGAACACAAGATTGAGGATAATCGCAATAACTTCACGCGATTCCTGGTGATCGGCAACGAAATGCAGAGCCCGAGCGACAATGACAAGACCTCGATCATGTTCAGCGTCAAGGACCAGGCGGGTATCCTCTATCATATGCTGGAACCTTTCAGTAAACGTGATATCAACCTGGCCAAGATTGAAAGTCGTCCGATGAAGGGCAAGGCCTGGGAGTATATCTTCTTCCTTGATATGGTCGGTCATGTTGAGGATGAGGATATTTCTGATGCGGTCGAAGAGCTGCGCACCAGTTGCCAATTCCTGAAGATTCTAGGCTCTTATCCAAAGGCACGTTGAACAAGCAAATTAAAGAAACGACGAATTAAACTATGAAGACCTTTTACATAGATAAACTTGCTGTTGTGGGTGTCGGGCTGATCGGAGGGTCCCTGGCCCTGGCTTTGAAAGAGGCGGGCGTCGTCGGCCATGTGGTCGGTGTCGGCCGCGGGCTGCCGAATCTGCAAACGGCTTTGCGTCTTGGTGTGGTCGACAGCATTACTCAAGACTTGGCTGAAGGTGTTACAGGCGCTGACGTGGTGTTTCTGGCGACGCCGGTGCAATCCCTTGGGCTAGTGGCACAAGAGGCCATGCCGCATCTCAAGCCTGGGGCCATCATCACCGACGGCGGCAGTGTTAAACAGGCGGTCATCGATGCTATAGAACCACACCTGCGCGACGACGTTCACTTTGTTCCGGGGCATCCGATCGCAGGAACTGAGAATAGTGGTGCGGAAGCAGCGTTTGCAACCCTCTATCGTGAGCGTCGCTGTATCCTGACTCCGACAGGGAGGACTGCCGATGTTGCCGTTGAGGCTATGCGTCAGATGTGGCAGCTCGTCGGCAGCAAGGTGGTGATTATGCCTGTTGAAAAGCACGACCGGGTGCTTGCAGCGATCAGTCATCTCCCTCATATGGTCGCCTACGCGTTGGTCAATGCTGTTGGTGCCTACGACCGTTACGACGAGAATATCCTTGAATACTCGGCCGGCGGCTTTCGCGATTTTACCCGGATCGCCTCCTCTGATCCGACCATGTGGCGGGATATCGCCCTGACCAATCGTGACGCACTGGTCGAAATGATGGAACAGTTCGAGACCTTTTTTGCCGAACTTAAAGAAGATGTTGCTCTTGGCTCGGACGAGAGGCTTTTCGAATTCTTTCGCCGTTCCAAACAAAGCCGTGACGAAATCCTCTAGGGGCTGTCTCCGCATGGGGACCGTTCCTTTTTCTCTCAAGATAAGACAGTATTTTAAATGAACAGTAATCAATCACAGACCAGAACTATCGCGCCCATTAACTCCCTACGTGGAGAAGTTACCGTCCCCGGAGATAAATCCATCTCACACCGCTCGATCATGTTCGGTTCTCTGGCCGAGGGGACAACCCGGGTCAGTGGTTTCCTGATGGGTGAAGATAACCTGTCTACCTGGAAGGCCTTCGAGTCTATGGGCGTTACCATCTCTCAGACAGGAACCGATGCACTTGAGATCAACGGCGTGGGTCTCGATGGCCTGAAGGAACCTGGGGATGTCCTTGATTGTGGTAACTCCGGCACGACTATGCGTTTAATGTCCGGCTTGCTGGCCGGGCAGAATTTCTTTTCTGTGTTGACCGGCGACAAGTACCTGCGCAAAAGACCGATGAAACGTGTCGTGACGCCCCTGGCAGCCATGGGCGCACAGATCTGGGGCCGCGATAACGGTGAAAGAGCTCCTCTGGCGATTCAGGGCGGTCCTCTGACTCCAGCCAGCTATGCTTCTCCCGTGTCGAGCGCCCAGGTCAAGTCAGCCGTTCTTCTGGCCGGTCTTTCTGTTGACGGCGAGACGACAGTGACTGAACCACACCTGTCCCGGGATCATAGCGAACGTATGCTGTCCTGTTTTGGTGCCGAGGTGAGACCCTTTGAGGGTGGCGTAAGCCTGACGGGTAGACCCCGCCTTTTGGCTCAGGAGGTTGTCGTTCCGGGAGATGTCTCTTCAGCGGCCTTTTTTATGGTCGCCGGTTTGATTACGCCTGGAGCAGAGCTGCTGATCCGCAATGTCGGCATCAACGCCACCCGTAGTGGAATTATTGATATTCTGGTCGCTATGGGTGGCCAAATGGAAATGCTCGAT
>SBFN01000225.1 GCA_006226895.1 Deltaproteobacteria bacterium
GTCTCTCATGGCGCCACCGGCAAAGGCAACGACCAGGTTCGTTTCGAGCTCGCTTATTACCACTTCGACCCTTCGGTCACAGTCATCGCCCCCTGGCGCGAATGGGACTTAAACAGCCGTACGGCACTGGAAGAGTATGCCCGCAAGCATGGCATCCCGGTTCCGACCAGCAAAAAGAGCCCCTGGAGTTCTGACCGCAACCTGTTGCACATTTCTTTCGAGGGCGACACACTTGAAGACCCCTGGGCCGAAGCACCTGAACACATGTACGTGCTCAGCGTCGCGCCGGAAGAGGCTCCCGACCAACCGGAATATGTTGAAATTGATTTCGAGAAGGGTGATGCTGTTGCCGTTAACGGCGAACGCCTCTCCCCGGCCAAGCTGCTCGCCAAGCTTAACGAACTGGGCGGCAAGCACGGCATCGGCCGCGTTGACCTGATGGAGAATCGCTTCGTCGGCATGAAGAGCCGCGGCGTCTACGAGACCCCGGGCGGCACCATTCTGGAAGAAGCTCACCGCGCCGTGGAATCGATCACCATGGACCGTGAGGTCATGCACCTGCGTGATTCGGCAATCTCCCGCTACGCCACGATGGTTTACAACGGCTTCTGGTTCGCTCCGGAGCGCGTTGCGCTGCAGGCGATGATCGACCAGACCCAGCAGACGGTTAACGGTAAGGCTCGCATCAAGCTCTACAAAGGTCACTGCCGCGTGGTTGGCCGTGATTCCGATACCGACAGCCTGTTCAATGTCGACTTTGCAACCTTTGAAGCCGATGAAGTTTACAACCAGTCTGACGCCGAGGGCTTTATCAAGCTGAACGCGCTGCGCCTGAGAATTGCAGCGATGCAGAGAGACGCAAGGAAATAAAAGCAGGAGATAGGTTAAGGGTACAGGGGTTTCCCTTAGCCCTTAGCCCTGCTCCCTGAACCAAAATGGACTTCAAAAAACAGTCGATCAAAACCTCGGTCGTTGCCTGCATTATAGACGACCAGAAACGAGTCCTTTTGACCCGGCGCTGCGTTGAGCCTTTTTGCGGTCAGTGGGTCATGCCGGGAGGCAAGGTCGATCACGGTGAACCTTTAGCAGAAGCACTGCACCGTGAGGTTCGTGAAGAGGTCGGTCTCGGCGTTCATATTGACGGGCTGCTCGATGTTTACGAACACCTTGCCATCGGTGACAACAACGATCACTACGTGATTCTCTATTACCGGGCACACCCATTGACCGTGGAACTGGTCCCGAATAATCAGGAAGTCACCGAGGCGGACTGGGTTTCAGCAGAACGACTTGCAAAATATGACATGACCCCCGGTACCCGCCATATCCTGGCCCAGATTTACCCCGGCGTACTCCAGGATCCAGGCGAGCCCGAAGATGAACAGGCAAACCGCAATCTGGCCGGAATTATTGATCAACAACCTTGAACGTAAAACAGTTCAAGATTGCCATACTAAAGGGAAAAAACATGAGTGACAAACTCTGGGCCGGACGATTCACCCAACCGACCGACGCCTTTGTCGAAGAATTCACAGCTTCGATCAACTTTGACCAACGACTTTACCGCTACGACATCCTCGGTTCTGTCACTCACGCCAGAATGCTCGCCCGGCAGGAGATTATTACCGATGGCGAGGCCGAAACGATCGTTGCAGGCCTTAACGAAATCCTGCTTGAGATCGAATCTGGCAACTTTACCTTCTCCGTCGCCCGCGAAGATATTCACATGAATATTGAAGCACGCCTGATTGAAAAGATCGGTTCGGTCGGTGGCAAGCTGCACACCGCACGCTCACGAAACGACCAGGTCGCACTCGACGTGCGCCTCTACCTGCGCGATGAAGTTGATGCCATCTCCGCAGCCCTTAAGAAGCTGCAAGCGGCTCTGCTTGACCAGGCCGAGGCCAACCTCGATGTCATCATGCCGGGTTACACGCACCTGCAAACCGCTCAGCCGGTCCTCTTTGCCCACCACATGCTCGCTTACGTGGAGATGCTGGCGCGGGACACCGGTCGCCTGCACGACTTGCGCAGTCGCCTCAACCTGCTGCCACTGGGTGCCGGAGCGCTGGAACAACCTTCCCCATTGACCGGGAATGGGTCGCCGGGCAGCTCGGTTTTGCCGGGGTCACGCGCAACAGCCTCGATACCGTCTCTGATCGTGATTTCGCGCTCGAGTTCTGCAGCTTCGCCTCAATCATGATGATGCACCTCTCGAGGCTCTCCGAGGAACTGATCCTCTGGTCGAGCGCCGATTTTGCCTTTATCGATCTCTCCGATGGCTTCTGCACCGGCAGCTCGATCATGCCACAGAAGAAAAACCCCGATGTTCCAGAGCTGGTGCGCGGTAAAACCGGCCGGGTGTATGGCAATTCGATCAGTTTACTAACACTTATGAAATCACTGCCCCTGGCTTATAACAAGGATATGCAGGAAGACAAAGAGCCTCTCTTCGACACCATCGACACGGTACGTGGTTCACTCAAGGTCTTCGCCGAGATGATCGCCGAGATGAGTATCAAGTCGGAACAGATGAAGATTGCTGCCGGGCGCGGCTTCTCAACCGCAACTGATATCGCCGATTACCTGGTACGTAAGGGCCTGCCCTTCCGTAACGCTCACGAAGTCGTTGGCAAAACCGTGCGTTACTGTGTTGAGAACACAAAGGACATTCCGGACTTGACTCTTGCTGAGTTCCGGCAATTCTCCAGCGACATCGAATCCGACATTTTCGATTACGTCACCCTGGAAGCTTCTGTGAATGCCCGTACAGCGACCGGCGGAACAGCCCGCTCGGCGGTCGAAAAAGAACTTGACCTCGCCCGCCAGGCCCTGAAGGAAGGCTAAGCATGAGACTTTCCCGTTGGTTTACTTTTCCCGTGACCTCGATTCTGTATGCTGCGCTCTTCGTCACCATCAGTCTTTCGCTGATAGTGTCGCTCTCTGCCTGCGGCAAAAAAGGTCCGGTCCGGCCGAAAGTTGCCATACCACTGGAAGCTCCGACCGATGTCATGCTGCAACAGCAGGGCAACCTGTTCGTCCTCGGCTGGACAATTCCTTCCGCCAACCATGATGGTAGTGCAGAAGACTTGACCGGCTTTATCATCAAACGCCTGACCTACAATGCCACCGAAGGCTGCCCGACCTGCCGCACCCCGGAAGAGCAAGTCGCCGAACTTTCGATCAAGGATCCGACACCGGGCCAAAGATTCGGCGACCGGATTTACTGGCGTGATTTCGACATCCGCGAGGGCACCGGCTACAGGTATGCCATTGTTCCTGTCACCCTTGGCAATATAGAAGCACCGTTCGCCACGATTCATCTTGAAGTCCAGCAATCACCACCCGCACCCACCGGTTTGCAAGCGGAATCCGGTGACGGTCAGATCGCACTGCAATGGAACGCACCCTCGCTGCCGGAAGGGCTAGAACTGCTCGGTTACAACCTGTATCGGAGACTTGCGAAGCGGCCTTTTCCGATTGTGCCGGTAAACGTCAAGCCCCTGCAGGAGACCCACCTGCTTGATCGTGGTCTCGATAACGGACGGGCCTATGAATATCGCGTCAGCGCACTCGTAAGCACCGGCACTCAACAGCTTGAAAGTATGGCCAGCCCGGGCGTACTGATTACCCCTCAGTGAGGGTCTAGATACAGGCTTTACAAGAGTCTACTGCTATGTTACCTAGGTGCATCAGTGACTTGAGTTCAGAAAACTCATATAGCATCAGAGAACGTTCGGACAACGAGATCCGGTCGTCTTCGCACTTTAAGGAGAGAATCATGTTCAGTGGATCCATGGTAGCGATCGTCACCCCTTTTGATAACCAGGGGCAATTCGCCGAGGAGACCTATCGTCAGCTGATCGACTTCCAGATTGAAAACGGCACTGACGTTATCGTTCCCTGCGGAACGACAGGAGAATCTGCGACCCTCGATGTTAACGAGCACGAATACGTCATCAAGGTCTGTCTCGACCAGGTCAACAAGCGTGTTCCTGTTATTGCCGGCACAGGTGCCAACAACACGGCCGAAGCCATCCATCTCTCCAACAAGGCCAAGGACATGGGCGCCGACGGTCTTCTCCTGGTCTGCCCCTACTACAACAAACCTTCCCAGGAAGGGATCTTTCAGCATTACAAGCTGCTTGCCGAAGAGGTCGCACTGCCCCAGGTTCTCTACAATGTTCCCGGACGTACCGGCGTTAACATGACCTCCGCGACAACGGTCCGCCTGGCTGAATTCGACAACATCGTTGCGATCAAGGAAGCATCCGGCAGCCTGACCCAGGTCTCGGAGATTCTGGCCAATGCCGGAGAAAAGATCGACGTCATCTCCGGTGACGACTTTCTCACCTTCCCGATGATGTGCTGCGGCGCCAAGGGGGTTATTTCAGTCTCCGCCAACGCCATCCCCAAGCAGGTCAAGGACATGGTCGAAGCGGTCCTGAACGCCGACTACATGATGGCGCGCAAGCTGCACCTCGAAATGTTGGACTTTCACAATGCCATGTTTATCGAGTCTAACCCGGTCCCGGTCAAAAAGACTCTCGAGCTTATGGGAAAACTACAGGCGAACGTCCGCCTGCCGCTGGTCGACATGGATGAGGACACGCTCGAGAAGTTGAAAGCGGTTCTAACTAAATATAAAGTGATTTAAAATTTAAGGTGTTGGGTTTCAGGGGTCAGGTGTTGGCAAAACTTGCTGACGCCTGACACCACACACCCGACTCCATGAGGTTTACACATGATTAAAGTTGCTGTGACTGGGGCCGCCGGGCGTATGGGCGGCCGTATCATTACCCTGATTACCGAAGCGGATGGATTGCAAGTCGCCGGTGCGATCGAAATGACCGGGCATGCCAGGCTCGGAGATGACGCCGGCTACGTTGCCGGTTGCGGTGACCTCGGTGTCGCAATTACCGACTCCCTTGAACAGGCTCTTGCCAACGCTGACGTCCTCATCGACTTCACCTGGCCGGAAGTAACCATCGCTAACGCTGAAGTCTGCGCAAAGCTCGGGAAAGCCATGGTGGTCGGCACAACCGGCCTGAACCAGGAGCAACGTGATGTTATCTCACGAGTTGCCGCGTCATCCCCGGTGGTTTTTGCACCGAACATGAGCGTTGGAGTCAACGTCTGCTTCAAGCTGCTCAAGGATATGGCCAAGACCCTTGGCGAAGGCTTCGATGTCGAGATCGTCGAACTGCACCATAACAAGAAAAAAGACTCACCATCGGGCACCGCGGTACGCATGGGCGAAATCGTTGCCGATGCGCTTGATCGTAATTACAACGAAGTCGCCAACTATCATCGTGAAGGCATGTGCGGTGAGCGCAACCAGGAAGAGATCGGCATGCAGACCGTGCGCGGCGGCGATATCGTCGGCGAGCACACTGTCTACTTCATCGGTATGGGCGAACGCATCGAACTGACCCATCGCGCCATGAGCCGCGACATGTTTGCCCGTGGTGCCGTGCGTGCTGCCGGCTGGCTGGCAGAAAAACCGGCAGGGCTCTACGATATGCAGGATGTCCTTGGGTTGAAATAGAAATAAACCACGAAGATCACGAAGCACACGAAGAGGAAGCCGCAGAGCCTTTTGTTCGTGTGCTTCGTGATCTTCGTGGTCAACATTTTTGAAGGAGTTTTAAAATGGCAAGAATTAACGATTCGTATCTAAAATTACAAGCAGGCTACCTCTTCCCTGAAATCGGCCGTCGCGTTAAAGCTTTTACCGACGCCAACACCGACGCCCAGGTTATTCGTCTCGGCATCGGCGATGTCACCCTGCCGCTGGCACCGGCCGTCCTTAAAGCCTTCCACGAAGGTGTCGATGACATGGCCAAAGGCGAAACATTCCACGGCTACGGCCCCGAGCAAGGCTATGACTGGCTCTCCCGGATTATCATCGACAAAGCTTACAAACCGCTCGGCGTTGACTTGAAAACCTCTGAGGTCTTTATCTCTGATGGTTCCAAGTGCGACTGTGCCAACATCCTCGACATCTTTGACCTTGGCAACAAGGTCGCCATCTGCGACCCGGTTTACCCGGTCTATAACGACACCAATGTCATGGTCGGCCGCACGGGCCAGGCAGACGACAAGGGCTACTATGAAGGCATCCACTACATGCCTTGCACCGGTGCCAACAACTTCACCCCGTCGATCCCGAGCGAAAAGGTCGACGTCATTTACCTCTGCTACCCGAACAACCCGACCGGTGCGGTGGCAACCAGGGCGGACCTGAAAAAATGGGTCGATTACGCCCTGGCCAATGACGCTGTCATTCTCTTTGATGCCGCCTACGAGGCGTTCATAACAGAAACAGAAATTCCCCATTCGATCTATGAAGTCGAAGGCGCCAGAGAATGCGCTATAGAGTTCCGTTCTTTCTCCAAAACCGCTGGTTTCACAGGTGTCCGCTGCGGTCTGGTCGTTGTTCCTGAAGAGTTGATGGGAACCACCGCTGATGGCTCTAAATACAGCTTTAACAAACTCTGGAATCGTCGTCAGACTACCAAGTTCAACGGCGTCTCCTATCCGGTGCAGAAAGCCGCTGCAGCCGTCTATTCGGATGAAGGCTGGGCACAGGTCAAGGAATCCATCGACTACTACATGGAGAATGCCCGGATTATTCGCGAAGGCCTCTCCGCTGCTGGTATCACCTGCTTCGGTGGTATCAATGCGCCCTATATCTGGCTGGAAACCCCTGAAGGCATGACCAGCTGGGACTTCTTCGACAAGCTCCTGAACGAATGTCACGTGGTCGGCACCCCCGGCAGCGGTTTCGGCCCTTCCGGCGAAGGCTACTTCCGCCTTTCGGCTTTTGGTGATCGTGCCAATGTTGAAACGGCCGTGCAACGCATCAGGGTTAAGTGGGGCAAGTAGGCCCGGTACGGAGAGCAGAGCCCATTTGACAGACCGTAAAGCTGAAAAGCCCCGCACTGACCTGGTGCGGGGCTTTTCAGTTTGAACAAAAATTATCTTTTCAAATTCAGTTGCTCCTTCATATTGACAAAAGTGATTGTACAAGTCATATTTTCTGATTGTACTCACCTTGGCCCACCGCACGAGAGGGCAAAAGCCTTAAAATAAAAACGGAAACATTGCTTTCGTTATCCAATCACCGAGGACCAACCATGACAGATCACATAGGGATGCCCCCCGCACAGGGCCTTTACGACCCCGCTAACGAACACGACAACTGCGGTGTCGGTTTTATCGCCAACATCAAAGGACGCAAGAGCCACTCTATCGTCAAGCGTGGCATCGAAATTCTTTGCAACCTGACACATCGCGGTGCCGTGGGGGCCGATCCACTGGATGGTGATGGTGCCGGTCTGATGATCCAGATTCCTGATGCCTACTACCGAGAGGTCTGTAATTTCGAGCTGCCCGAAACAGGTGAGTTCGGTGTCGGTATTGTTTTCCTTCCTCAAGACAAAGCCAACCGCGAAGCATGTATCGATACACTGAATAAAGAGCTGACCCGCGTCGGCTGCGGCATCCTTGGTTGGCGCGACATACAGACTGATGGAACCACTATCGGCCGCAACGCCCGCTCTGTTGAGCCAACAGTTATGCAGATTTTTGTCGATCGTGGTGAAGTCGAGGCGCATCTCTTGGATCTGATGCTCTTTCTGGCACGCAAGCGCACCGAGAATACGATCCGTGACAACAAGCTTGCAGGAGATGAACTCTTTTATGTCTGTTCACTCTCCAGCCGCACCATACTTTACAAGGGGATGCTGCTCTCAGAGCAACTTGACACCTTCTTTCCGGAGTTGGCCGATGAACGACTCGTCAGCGCAATAGCCTTCGTCCATCAACGCTACAGCACCAACACCTTTCCAACCTGGGATCTGGCTCAACCTTTCCGCTACGTAGCTCACAATGGTGAGATCAATACTCTGCGTGGCAACATCAACCGCATGCGGGCCCGAACCGCCCTGTTTGAGCACCCCGAACTGGGAGATGCGGTCAAAGATCTTGATCCGGTTATTATCGAAGGTAGCTCGGACACCGCCTGCCTCGATAATGCCCTGGAACTGCTGGTGGTCGCCGGGCGAAGTCTGGCACATTCACTGGCGATGATGGTACCTGAGGCCTGGGTTTCCAAGGCCCACCTGAGACCCAACGTTAAAGGCTTTTTCGAATATCATGCGACGATGATGGAGCCTTGGGACGGGCCGGCCAACATCGTTGCCTGCGACGGACGTCAGATCGTGGCAATTCTCGATCGCAACGGCCTGCGCCCGGCCCGCTTCTGGACCACCAGCGATGATGAGATCATTTACGCTTCGGAAGCCGGCGTATTAGATATTGCCCCCGAGAAGATCCTGCGTAAGGAGCGCCTGGCTCCCGGCAAGATGATTCTGATCGATGTTGAAACTGGCGAGTTCAAGGAGGACCACCAACTCAAAGGAGAGCTTGCTGCAGCCCAACCATACGCATCGTGGGTGAATGAGCACCTGATCCGACTTGATGATCTACCTGCTCCGGCAACCAAAAGAGCCCCCAACCCTGAAAAGTTAAAACGCAAGCAGGGAAGCTTCGGATATAACCTGGAAGAGATGCGGGAGATCATGGCGCCGATGGCGCTCAACGGTCAGGAGCCTGTGGGCTCCATGGGAACCGACACCCCGGTTGCTGTTCTGTCAAAGCACAGCAAACTTATCTACTGGTACTTCAACCAGTTGTTTGCTCAGATCACCAATCCACCAATTGACCCTCTCCGTGAAGAGATCGTCATGAGCCTGACCCAGTATCTGGGACCGGCACGTAATATCCTTCAACCTGGCCCAGAGCACTGTCGAATGCTCGAGCTTGATCACCCGATAATCACCAATGATGTACTGGAGCAACTCCGCCACAGTGACATCGAAGGTTTTCGCGGCACAACCCTGAGCACTCTGTTCCAAGCCGATCAAGGCACCAAAGGAATAGAGCAGAGACTTGATGCTCTGTTTGTCGAAGCTGAGGCCGCTATCGATTCAGGGCGCACTATTCTGGTTTTGTCTGATCGTGGCGTCAACGCCGAAAGAGCTCCCATCCCGGCCTTGCTAGCCCTGTCTGCAATCCATCACCACCTGATCCGGAGCGGCAAGCGCAGTCAATGTTCGCTGGTCGTAGAGACCGGAGAAGCTCGAGAAGTCCACCATTTCGCCCTGTTGCTCGGCTACGGTGCTGCGGCTATCAACCCCTACCTCGCCTTTCAGACTTTGCAGTATATGGTGAACAAGGGAATGCTACCAAGCCAGGATGGCAACACTCAGGCAGATGAAGATACCGATGTGGTCTATCAATACACCGAGAACTATATCAAGGCGATCGGTAAAGGCCTGCTAAAGGTCTTCTCCAAGATGGGGATCAGCACCCTGCAGAGTTATTGCAGCGCCCAGATCTTCGAAATAGTCGGTCTGAATGAAGAGTTCACCGCAAAATATTTCCCGGGCACAGCCAGTCGTATCGGCGGCGCCGGGCTCAATGAGATTGCAACAGAAAGCCTGATGCGTCACCGTATCGCCTTCGCAGGCCAGGTTGACCCGAACCGTGGACTGGATCGCGGTTCAGAATACTCATGGCGGCCCGAAGGCGAAGCACACCTGATGAACCCGGAAGTCATCGCCCTGCTCCAGCACGCTGTGCGCTCGGGCGACCGTGACGACTACAAACGCTTTTCCAGTCTGGTCGACAATCAGAGTGAGCAACTCTGTACATTGCGCGGACTGTTCAAGTTCAACAGTCAGAACCCCGCCATCCCCCTGGAAGAGGTAGAGCCGGCGAGTGCCATTGTTAAACGTTTTTGCACCGGGGCCATGAGCCTTGGCTCGATCTCTACTGAGGCACATGAAGCCCTTGCCATTGCAATGAATCGGATCGGTGGCAAATCAAACACCGGTGAGGGCGGCGAAGACCCACGCCGCTTTAGTAAGGACGACAACGGCGACTCACGTCGTAGTGCGATCAAGCAAATTGCCTCCGGACGCTTCGGGGTCACTCCGCACTACCTGGTCAATGCCGATGAGTTGCAGATCAAGATCGCCCAGGGTGCCAAGCCAGGAGAAGGTGGTCAGCTTCCCGGCCACAAAGTCAGCGACTATATCGGCGAACTGCGTTACAGCGTACCGGGTGTGACCTTGATTTCACCACCACCACACCATGATATTTATTCGATTGAAGACATAGCCCAGCTTATTTTCGACCTGAAGAACTGCAACCCCAAGGCCGATATTACCGTCAAACTGGTAAGCGAAGTCGGTGTCGGAACTGTCGCAGCGGGCGTCAGCAAAGGCCACGCAGAACGGGTCATCATCGCCGGCTTCGACGGCGGCACAGGTGCTTCACCGACCTCTTCAATCAAACACGCCGGAATCCCCTGGGAGATCGGTCTTGCCGAAACCCAGCAAACACTTGTGCTCAACGACCTGCGCGGGCGCATTATCGTGCAGACCGACGGCCAGCTACGCACCGGCCGCGACGTGATTATTGCCGCCATGCTCGGCGCGGAGGAATATGCCTTTGCTACCGTAGCCCTGGTAACAGTTGGCTGCATCATGATGCGCAAATGCCACCTCAACACCTGCCCTGTCGGTGTCGCCACACAGGACGAAGCCCTGCGCGGCAAGTTCGCCGGAAAGCCTGAACATGTAGTCAACTACTTCATGTTCCTCGCCGAAGAGGTCCGGGAACTGATGGCCGAACTGGGTGTCCGTAGCATGGATGAATTGATCGGTCAGACCCAGTACCTGGAGATGGACAACGCGATCAAGCATTGGAAGAACCAGGGGCTTGATTTCTCGCGAATCCTCAACAAACCAAAAGTTAGTGACGAGATCGCGACCCGACGCATTCAGGGACAGGAGCACGGGCTGGAGAATCAATTGGACAACCAGCTCATCGAACTTGCGGCTCCGGCTCTGGAACGCAAAGAGATTGTGCACATCGAGCACCCCATCCGCAACTCCAACCGAACCTTCGGGACCATGCTTTCAGGACAAATCGCTATGCTGCACGGTCGCGAGGGGCTACCTGAAAAAACCATCAATATTTCTCTAAGCGGTATCGCCGGACAAAGTTTCGGTGCCTTTTTGGCTCCGGGAATCGATTTGCGACTGGTCGGTGAAGCCAATGACTATGTTGGCAAGGGAATGGCTGGCGGCCGAATCAGCATCCGCCCCGACCCCAAGGCCTCATTCGTCTGGCATGAGAACTCAATCGTCGGCAACACTGTTCTTTACGGAGCGACCGGTGGCGAAGTGTTCTTCGCCGGTAAAGCCGGGGAACGTTTCTGCGTCCGCAACTCGGGAGTCACTGCAGTTGTCGAAGGTACAGGGGACCATGCCTGCGAATACATGACCGGAGGGCGCATGGTCTGCCTCGGCCGGACCGGACGAAACTTCGCCGCGGGCATGTCAGGCGGATTCGCCTATGTCCTGGACGATGACAATCGCTTCCGTCGCCGTTGCAACCAGGCAATGATTGATCTGGAACAAATGGATGCAGAAGACGATGATGCCCTCTGGCTGAAGCAGATCATTACAACACACTACGAACAGACCAAGTCGCCTCGCGCCGCCGAAATTCTTGCGGACTGGGAGACACAACTGCAACGTTTTGTTCGCGTCTTCCCGCACGAATACCGTCGGGTTTTGACTGAACGAGCGACCAAGCTTGAAGGAGAAAAGGAGGCCGCTCATGGGTGATCCACGCGGATTTATCAAACATGGCCGTCGTGACAAGACACTGCAACCAGTCAACTCGCGGCTGCAACATCACGAGGAACACTACAACTACCCCAGCGAAGAGAAGGTTAAGACCCAAGCCTCCCGCTGCA
The DNA here is from genome assembly GCA_006226895.1 of Deltaproteobacteria bacterium. Classification (GTDB taxonomy): domain Bacteria; phylum Desulfobacterota; class Desulfuromonadia; order Desulfuromonadales; family BM103; genus M0040. The sequence continues at coordinate 11,837 of SBFN01000225.1, forward strand.
TGGATTGCGGCGTGCCCTTCTGCATGTCTGGTTGCCCGTTAGGCAATCTGATTCCAGAGTGGAACGATCTCGTCTATAGGGGCAAATGGAAGCAGGCGCTGAAAGCGCTGCATGCAACCAACAACTTCCCGGAATTCACCGGCAGGGTATGTCCAGCGCCATGTGAAACTTCGTGCGTCCTTGGCATCAATGAACCTGCAGTAACGATCAAGCTGCATGAAGTTTCCATCGTCGACAAAGGCTTTGAGGAGGGCTGGATTGTTCCAAAACCACCGAAACAGCGTAGCGACAAAACCGTAGCCATCATCGGCGGCGGCCCTGCCGGTCTGGCTTGCGCACAACAATTGAACCGCGCCGGACATAATGTCACAGTCTTTGAGAAATCAGACCGTGCCGGCGGCCTGTTGATGTATGGGATTCCACATTACAAGTTACGCAAGGAGAAGGTGCAACGCCGCATCGACCTGCTTGAGGCTGAGGGTATAGAGTTTTGTTATTCCTCTGAAATCGGCAAAAACGTTAATTTTGACGAAATCAAAGATAAATTTGATGCCGTCGTTATTGCCACAGGTGCAGAAGAACCACGTGATCTTCCCGTCGAAGGACGCGATCTGGCAGGCATTCACTTTGCCATGGAGTTTTTACCGCAGCAGAATCGCGCCAACTGGGGCGACAGCAATATTGCAGCCCTGCATCCCAAGCAACAGACCATTAGCGCCAAAGGGAAAAAAGTCATCGTCATCGGTGGCGGCGATACCGGCTCTGACTGCATCGGCACCTCGATGCGACAGGGAGCAGCCAGCGTTGTTAACTTCGAGCTTCTTGAGCACCCCCCAGCGGAGCGTACGGCAGAAAACCCATGGCCACAATGGTCAAGGATTATGCGTGTCAGCACTTCGGTTGAGGAGATGCGCGTTATGGGTGGAGATGTTCATTATCAAGTCATGACGACACGCTTTAAAGGCAGAGACAAAACTATCACTGGTCTTGAAACCGTCAAGGTCAAATGGGTGGATGGCCGACCGGAACCGGTTCCGGGAAGTGAGCAGCTATGGAAATGTGATCTTGTCCTTTTGGCTATGGGTTATCTGGGCCCTCGCTCAGAACTGCTCAAGCAGTGTGGTTGCGAAACGGATCTGCGCTCGAACATCAAGACCGACCCGAAAACCCGAATGAGTTCTGTCGATGGTGTTTTTGCCGCCGGAGACTGTCGTCGAGGTCAAAGCCTGGTGGTCTGGGCCATCAGCGAGGGGCGCGAGATTGCACGTTGCGTTGACACCTACTTGACTGGGGAAGAGAGTTTGTTGCCGAAAGTACGCCTGGAGCCATTCGTGTATTAAGTTGCACGATTAATTGACAACGCTAACAGGACAATAGATTACAAATCTGTTGTCCTGTTTGATTATATGCTTTTGATCTTGATTGCCCTCTTCCCGTTGAGTGCCGCCGAACAGAATGAAATTAATCCGACAAACGGAGGGCGTTTTTTTTGCTTACTTTCTTTCGCACTTGCAAAGAATGTAAAGTAGCTGACGAGCGCGACCTGCACCACTGCAATGGGTGGTAAGACTCTGTCTGTTCAGGCTTCTCCACGTTTAAATAACGAGTGAGGTTCGTAAGCAAATAGCCTCATCTCTATCTGCGAAAAGACCTAAAACCAACCCAGGGGTTGCGGCCCTGCTGATCGCCGTTAACCCATTCGTCATCGGCGGCGGCAACACGGGAGAGAACATCAAAAACAAAATCTCGGGGCAAAGTCAAAGGCAACGCTGAAACGACACAGAGCAACAGATTAACAATCTATTGAAAACTATCTCTTATCTACAAACAAACCCATCAAGAGACATCAACGATGGTGTAAATTTTCTGCCCCTCCACTTGCCCGACACACACTTCATCATCACAAACCTTGCCAAGCAAAGCTTTCCCCAAAGGCGACTCCGGAGTGATAACGATATACTCTGCGCCACCATCAACGAGTTTCAAACCACCGGCTTCAGGACCGAGAAACACGTTCCTGCAGTTGCCATTCTCATCTTCCAAGCTAACCAAAGCAGTCAAACGAACGGGCGTCTCCTCATCAAAAGACTGGAGCACCATCGCCTTGTAAGCCTCCAGGGCGTGGCGAATTTCCTGAGCACGATTGGCTTGTCCCTGCGCCACATAAGAAGCCTCAAGACCGGTCGTATCGTACTTGTTGTCAGGAACACACTCTTCATGAGTGGCCGCTGCATGGGCGGTGCGGGCGGCCTCGGTCAAAACTTTGAGATCTTCGGCCAGCAGATCTATGATCTTATTTAAAATCTGTTCTTTATTCATGGAGAAAGCTTCTCACAGGCACAGGGCTGGTTGCAAGACAGGTCATCTTCAATCGGTATCATAGTAATCATTTATAAAAACCGAAAATCGGCAGAGCCGATTACCATTTCAAATTACATTCGGCAATGTTTTTGGTAGATTGTACTAGTTGTTCGCTTTCCACAAACCTGCACTCTCCGAACAGAGGCCAGACCATGACTGAGCTGACCGCTCTGCAAGACATCCTTATTCTACTTTGCCTCGCTCTGCTCAACGCCTATGCCTTCAGCCTTTTGCGTCAATCACCAATCGTCGGCTACCTTATCACTGGACTGCTCGTGGGCCCCTATGGCTTTCACCTGGTTAAAGGGCTCCACGAAGTCGAACTGGTTGCCGAGGTCGGAATTGTTCTGCTTCTCTTCACTATCGGGCTGGAGTTCTCCTACGATCGAATTTTGCGCCTCAAGAAGCTGTTGCTTTCAGCCGGCGTCACGCAAGTGGCCTTAACCGGAACAACCGTATTTTTTATAACCCTCCTGTTTGGAGGAAGCATGGTTTCCGCCACGATTCTCGGTATGGCCATGGCCCTGTCATCCACTGCAATCGTCTTGAAATTACTCCTTGAACGCGGCGAAGTTGATGCGGCACACGGCCGCATGGCCCTCGGCATCCTGCTATTTCAGGACCTGTGCATCATCCTCTTTATTGTTGCCCTGCCCCTTCTTAGCGATACGAATCAAGACTTTACGATCTGGGCTCTGGTCAAAACCGGACTGATTCTATGCTCTCTCTACCTGTTCGTCCGTCATCTTCTCAAGCCTCTGCTGCGCATCATCCTGAGTACACGTGCCCCGGAGCTGTTTCGCCTGACCATTATCGCTGTGGTTCTGGGCACAGCCTGGGCAACAGCCCATGCAGGCCTGTCTCTTGCGCTTGGAGCATTCCTGGCGGGACTGGCTTTGGCAGAATCGGACTCTTCCCATCAGGTCATGGCTGACATCATCCCCTTCCGCGATGTTTTTCTGGCAGTATTCTTCATTTCGGTCGGAATGCTGGTCGACATCCAGTTGTTCATCAGCAACTGGTGGATTGTGCTTCTCGGCGTGGTCCTGCTCAGCCTGACGAAAACCATCACAGGAACACTCGCAGGTTTGGCGGCCAGGCTCCCGCTGCGCACCTCCATGATCGCAGGACTGATGACCTTCCAGGTTGGAGAGTTCTCTTTCATCCTGCTCGATTCAGCCCAGGAATTGCAGTTGATTCCCATACAAACTTATCAACTCGCCCTTTCAATTGTTGCATTAACGATGATGTTGTCACCGCTGATGTTCCGTCACGCCCATAATATTTCAGATCGTCTCTCATCCCTGTGGAGCGGAGCAACGGATCGCCCGACGACAGAGGATAATGAGCGCACGGCCAACCTCGAGGGACATGTTGTGATCGCAGGCTATGGAGTGGCGGGCAGGAACATCGCGCGCACGTTACGCGAGATTCGTATTCCCTATATTCACATCGAGATGAATGGTGAGATAGTGCATCAGGCACGCAAATCAGGTGAGATCATCATTTATGGCGATGCAACGGCACCGGCGGTTCTGGAGGGTGCAGGAATCCACAAAGCGCGTGCCATGGTCCTTGCCATTAACGACCCTTCGGCATTGGCCCGCGCCATCCCTACGGCCCGAGAGCTGAATCCCGACTTGTACATTCTGGCTCGCACCAACTTCGTTGCCAGCATTGAACAGTTGGTGGGGCTGGGAGCCGACGAAATCATAACGGATGAGTTCGGAGCCGGACTTGAGATGTCGACTTTCCTGCTACGCCAGCTCGATATCCCTGAAGGTCGGGTCCTGAAAATTCTCTCCTCTTTGCGCGAAGA
>SBFN01000269.1 GCA_006226895.1 Deltaproteobacteria bacterium
GAGTTGGCACCCTGGACAGAGGCCTTGGTACGCAGTGGCAGCCGGATACGTTATGATAGGCAGCTTTATCTGACCCGCTTCAAACCGCTTTTGAGTCAGGTTTACCGAGAAATAACTGGTGGTACTGAGTCCGCTGCTGTCAATTACTCACTTGCAGCTGAAAAACTTGACGAGTTGACAGATCATATGAACGCGGCGTTTGAGCGTCTGGCGATGCGAGAAAAAAAATTAGGCATAACATTGGCCGGGCCACACAGAGATGATCTCGATTTTCAGGTTGACGGACGATCTTTGCGCGCTTTCGGTTCCCAGGGTCAACAGAGATCTTTTTTGCTGGCCTTTAAAGCCGCTCAAGTGATGGATCTCGAGGAAAAATTCAGAGAACCGCCGGTATTGCTGCTTGATGACCTGGCGAGTGAACTGGACAGTAAAAGGCAGGAAGGTTTTTTTAATTTTTTGATCAATCGCCGAGGTCAGGTTTTTCTGACGTCTGCCCAGCAGTCACAATTGGCTGATAAGGTTCAAAAAACGGCAAGTTTTTTTAAGGTTGACCAGGGTTTGGTCAGCGCTACATCCCTAAAACGAGGGTGAAATGACACAAAAATTGAACAAAGAGTACGATGCTGGAAGTATAACGGTCCTTGAAGGTTTATCGGCTGTTCGCAAACGGCCGGCGATGTATATCGGATCTACGGCTGTGCAGGGTTTACATCATCTGGTTTATGAGGTGGTGGATAACTCTATTGACGAAGCTTTGGCTGGATATTGTGATGATATAAAAGTCGTTATTCATGTTGATAATTCCGTTACGGTAACCGATAACGGTCGGGGTATCCCGGTCGATTTACATCCAACTCAGAAGAAACCTGCTGCAGAAGTCGTTATGACTGTACTGCATGCTGGCGGCAAGTTTGATAGCGACACTTATAAAGTGTCCGGTGGTCTGCATGGTGTTGGTGTTTCGGTTGTAAATGCACTTTCCAGCAAACTGGAACTCGAAATTCGTCGTGATGGCAAAATATACCGACAGGACTATGAGCGTGGTGTACCGACCGGCGAGTTGAAAGAAGACGGCATAACCAAACGAAGAGGCACCAGAATTCTCTTCTGGCCGGATGCCGAAATATTTGAGACCACGGATTTTTCCTTTGAAACGCTTTCACAACGTATCAGGGAAATGGCTTTCCTTAATGCTGGCGTCAAAATCGAAATTATTGATGAACGTTCTGATAAAAGCCATCTTTTCCATTACGAAGGCGGCATCGTCTCCTTTGTCGAATATCTGAATCGAGCAAAAACGCCATTACACGCAAAGCCTATTTTCTTTAAAGGCACCAGGGAGGATGTCGAGATAGAGATCGCCATCCAGTATAACGATGCCTATGACGAGAAAATTTTCTCTTTTGCCAACAACATAAACACCCATGAAGGTGGATCACACCTAAGTGGTTTCAAGGCGGCGCTGACGCGCACCATGAACAACTATGCGACAGCCAACAATCTCCTGAAAAACATGAAAAGCACTATTTCAGGTGATGATTTGCGCGAAGGTATGGCCGCGGTTCTTTCGGTCAAGGTTCCTGATCCCCAGTTTGAAGGACAAACCAAGACCAAGTTGGGTAACTCGGAGATTAAGGGTTACGTCGAGACGCTGATGAATGAAAAGCTGGCGGAATATCTCGAGGAAAATCCGTCTATAGCCAAGAAAATTCTGGAGAAAGGTATCGATGCCGCCAGAGCCCGCGAAGCGGCCCGCAAAGCACGTGATCTGACTCGCCGCAAAGGTGCTCTTGACGGGTTGGCACTACCCGGGAAACTGGCGGATTGCCAGGAGAAGGATCCAGCGCTCTGTGAACTCTACCTGGTCGAGGGCGACTCTGCGGGCGGAAGTGCCAAACAGGGACGTGAAAGGCGTTACCAGGCCATCCTGCCGTTGAAAGGTAAAATACTCAATGTCGAGAAGGCGCGTTTCGACAAGATGATCACCTCCAACGAGATTCGTACCCTTATCACGGCGATGGGTACCAGTATAGGCAAAGAAGAATTCGATCTGAGCAAGCTGCGTTACCATCGAATTATCATCATGACCGACGCCGATGTCGACGGTTCTCATATCCGCACCCTGCTGTTGACCTTCTTCTTCCGACAAATGCCGGAACTGGTTGAGCGCGGTCATCTTTACATCGCCCAACCTCCGCTCTACAAGGCCAAGCGCGGTAAAAAAGAACTCTATCTCAAGGATGAAGAAGCTTTGCGCGAATACCTGCTCGATGAGGGTGTCGAAGGGATGACCGTAAGGATGGAGAAGAGCGGCAAGGTCTTGCGTGGCAAGCAGATAATCCCGACTTTGCGTAATATCCTCGATTACAACGAGCACTTCAGCAAGATGGTTCACAAGGGGATCAACGCAGAAGTTCTTAAGGTTTTCGTGAGTGGCAAATTGCAGAATGGTTTCGCAGACCTGATTGACCTGGAACCTTTGGTCGCCAAGTTACGTGAGATTGAACCTGATGTTGAGTTTGAGGTCTTTAACGATCCGCCTCGAATTCTCTATAAAAAAGGTAGCTTGCGATCCTACATCGACCAGAAGGTGCTCGAGAGTCTGTCGATGTATGAGTACAAGCTGTTGTTGCAGTCGTACAAGCAGGTTGAAGAAATCTGTTTGAATGAGAATGCTTTGATAAGTAAAGAAGGGCAAGAAGAGACGGTGGTGAGCGATCGTCAGGACTTGCTCAACTATTTCTTCACCCGGGCCAAGAAGGGACAGTATATCCAGCGTTACAAAGGGTTGGGGGAGATGAACCCGGACCAGCTCTGGGAGACCACGATGGATCCAGAAAAAAGGGTGTTGCTGCAGGTCAAAATCGAAGACACCATCGAGGCCGAGCAGGTCTTTACCGTGCTGATGGGCGACCAGGTCGAACCGCGTCGTGAATTTATTGAAAATAACGCCCTCAACGTATCTAATTTGGACGTTTAATAATCGTAGCGAGTAGCGGGTAGCGGGTGGCGGGGAAATGATTACGCCACGCGCCACGTGCCACACGCCACAGATTTTCCGGAGGAAAATCGAGCATGCTTTCAGAACAGAACAAAGTCAGCGTCAATATCGAAGACGAAATGCGCAAGTCCTACATGGACTATGCGATGAGCGTAATCGTAGGCCGGGCTCTACCGGATGTGCGAGACGGTCTTAAACCGGTTCACCGGCGGGTTTTGTTCGCCATGAATGAACTGAACAACGACTACAACAAGCCGTATAAGAAATCGGCTCGTGTGGTTGGTGATGTCATTGGTAAGTACCATCCCCATGGAGACTCGGCGGTTTATGACACCATCGTTCGTATGGCCCAGGATTTCTCCATGCGCCACCCGCTGGTCGATGGACAAGGGAACTTCGGCTCGGTTGACGGAGACTCGGCGGCGGCTATGCGTTATACCGAAGTGCGCATGGATCGGCTGGCTCATGAGTTGCTCAACGACATTGACAAGGAGACCGTCGAGTTCGGACCCAACTACGATGACTCTCTCGAAGAGCCACTGGTTTTGCCCTGCAAGTACCCCAACCTGCTGGTCAATGGTTCTGAGGGCATTGCGGTCGGTATGGCGACCAAGATACCACCACATAACCTGGGCGAGATTATCGACGGCCTGATCGCGATCATCAATAATCCGAAGTTAGAGGTTGAGGAACTGCTCGAACATATCTCTGGCCCCGACTTCCCCACCGGCGGCTTCATTATGGGCCGAGACAGTATCCATCAGGCTTACCGCACGGGTCGTGGGATTATCCCGATGCGCGCCAAGGCGATGGTCGAGCAGAACAGCCGCACCAGTCGTGAGAGCATCATCGTCACCGAGATTCCTTTCCAGGTTAACAAGGCGCGACTGATTGAAAAGATCGCCGACCTGGTTCGGGACAAGAAGATAGAAGGTATTTCCGATCTGCGTGATGAGTCGGACCGTGACGGCATGCGGATCGTTATCGAGTTGAAGCGTGACAGCATCCCCCAGGTCGTGCTTAACCAACTCTACAAGATGACGCCGATGCATTCTTCTTTTGGCATCATCATGTTGGCGATTGTCAAAGGCCAACCACAGATTCTGACTCTGCGCGAAGTGCTGGATCACTTCATTGACCACCGCAAGGA
>SBFN01000232.1 GCA_006226895.1 Deltaproteobacteria bacterium
TTCAATTAACGACACTGAACTAGTTATTATACGGAACAATCAAAAAGCCGACGGCAATGCCGTCGGCTTTTTGTTGGTTAGTATAGTGCAGGGAGAGTTTCTCCCCGCTTGGATGCCGGGCCCTGCTTAGTTGCCCCAGCGATAAGTCGCCATCAGGCCGAAGAAGGTCTGCGAATCATCCCCTTCATCGACAATCGGGCTGTCTTCGGCGTCTTCGTCTTCAAGCAGTGCGGAGTAAGACAGAATGCCCATAATGCCCCACTGCTCCCAGGGCGTATAATGTGCGACAATTCTGGTTCCGACATCCTTCAGGCCGGACTCGGCTTCGTAGAGGTCCAGGCCGCTGGTGCCAACATTTTTATCGTTTACTCCGAAGTATGTATCCGTGTAGTCGTCATCAGCATAGGTGAGGAAAACGTTTGGCGTCACAACCAGAGCATCTGAAGCCTTCCACCTGTAACCTACATTCCCCTGTACCAGCATGCCATCATGCTCATCGGAAATATCCATCAGGAAGTCCACGCCCAGCAGCACATTGTCAAAGTCCGCCAGAATATACGCGCCAGCCTCCGTGGCGTCATCGATGTCCTTCATTCTATCGACAACCTTATTGTCGACATCATCACGGCCCATGCGATAGTTCAGAATCGGGCCAAACTGGAATTTATTGCTGGCCACGACATTGACCCTGAAATTCGTGCCAAGCAGAGAGAAAGACCGGCCGCTATCATACTTGCCAGTCAACATCAGCATGGGAACGCCTTCGTAATCGTCCGAACCTTCGTATTCTGGAGCAAAACCCGCACCGACACCTACAGTGTGCTTGGCCGCAAGTACCGGGCCAGCGACAATGCACAAAGCGAACATTAAACAGAAGATAATCTTTGTCAGTTTCATTGAAGCCTCCAAGTGGTTAGAATTTTTGAAATACTCTAACAGGCTAAACGATATTTCTGAAATATCAATAATTTTGTCAGGGATTAAGCAAGCCCCCCCCTGGAACAAGTCTTGTTTCATATTTATCAAAAGCTCGGCTGAAGGGAATGTGTTCCCTGATTTGCCTGTCTCAGACAATCATCCCTGTTGCTTTTTCTCTTGACATGGGGGCGATACGGAAGCGCTTCTCGCCGCCCGGCATCTCAGCTAAAACACCCACTTCTTCCTGATTCTTTCCTTTGCCGTAGGTAGCGAGAATGGCTCCCGCCGTTTGCAGGTCTTCCTCTGAGGGTTTTCCCGAAACCAGGCCTAACGGGCCGGAGACACCGGGAGTACGCAGAATGATATAACCACTCCTGTCGGCGGCTCGAATGGCATCGTTGTCTTTCTGGTGTCTGCCCAAGGTCAGCTTGGACTGTTTTGAAAGGCGAAACTGGCGGCCAATCTTGAGTAGCTCGACATCATCTACGTTGCAGTCTGGCTGGTGTTTGACCAGGTCGCGCAGACGGTCTGAGAAGTGGATCTCTGTCAGCAGACAACCGCCACCTGAGGAAGGAAAGTCCGTTAGCCCCCATTCCTTTGCCAGGGCTTCCTGGGGTTTACGCGACCGACCCTGAATATCAAGGAGCCGATTACGGTCAACCAGGCCCTGCTCTTCAATGGTGGTCTCCGGCAGCAGCTTGGCACTCAGGGGTCTAATGATGCGGTCCGGATGGCCGGAGTAGTTGGCTACCGAACGCAGCGCGTTGGAGTTCTGGCTCATGGGTCGTTGCCCCAACACTTCGCCGGAGAAGAGGAAGTCGAAACCTTGCTCAGCCATGATTTCACCGGCCAGGCGAAACATCATGGCGTGGCAGTCGATACAGGGGTTCATGTTCTTGCCGTAGCCGTAGTGCGGATTCTTAAGCATCTCCAGGTGGACTTCGCTGATATTCTCAACAATCAGCGGGATGCCCATCTGCTTTGCTGCGAGCTCTGCTTTACTGCTACCGAAAAAAGGAGTGACAAAGGAAATGGCGGTGACATCAACTCCCTGGCGCTTGAGGCATAGGGCAGCAAGGCTGCTGTCGAGTCCTCCGGAAAGGAGTCCCAGGGCTTTACTCATAATAGCTTCTCCATTGCTTCTGGATTCCCGATCACGTTAATTTTGGCGCGGATTCAGGAGGTTAGTGGAACCGTGGTTGATACCATGATGTTACCTCGGATATCAAGTTGGAATCTACTCTGGATGTGAGAGTGTAAAGGCAGGCAATCAGCTTGACAATGAAAAGCCGGCTCTGCCAGAATGTGCTGCGGTTTCCTGGGGATTAACATCCGCAACCAAAGGCTTTCGGGAGAGCTCATGGCTAAAATTGATTCGCTGTTCAAAATGATGAAACAACAAGGTGCCAGTGATCTGCATGTTTCCACCGGTGCACCTCCTCTCTTCCGCCTTCACGGCGAGATGGAAAAGCTCAACTACCCACCTTTGAATGACCAGCAGGCCCGTGGCCTTCTGTACGAGATCCTCAACGAGGAACAGCGTGCAGAGTTCGAAGCCAACCTTGATCTGGACTTCGCTTACTCCCTGGAGGGGGTTGCACGCTTTCGTGGCAACATTTTGGAGACCCACCGTGGCGTTGCCGGTGTTTTCAGAATCATCCCCAGCAAGATTTTGACTGCCGACCAGCTCGGTTTGCCGGAGGGTATCCGTAAACTGACTAAACTGAAAAAAGGACTGGTGTTGGTGACCGGGCCAACCGGCAGCGGAAAGTCAACCACTCTGGCGGCCATGATTGACCTGATCAACAAGACCCGCCGTGAGCACATCCTGACTCTCGAAGATCCTCTCGAATTTATTCATGAAAACCAGATGTCTCTGATAAATCAACGGCAGATTGGTCAGCATTCACAGTCCTTTGCCAATGCTTTACGTGCCGCTTTACGGGAGGACCCCGATGTCATTCTTGTCGGTGAGATGCGCGACCTGGAAACCATTTCCATGGCAATGACCGCCGCTGAAACCGGACACCTGGTCTTCGGTACCTTGCATACCAACTCGGCTCCGAAAACCATTGATCGTATCATCGATGCTTTTCCCAAGGATTCCCAGGAGCAGGTGAGAACCATGCTTGGTGAGAGTCTCAAGGGCATTATCTGCCAACAGTTATTGCGTACTGCCGATGGCAAGGGCCGGGCGGCTGCCCTGGAGATATTGATCTGTAACTCTGCTGTCGCTAACCTGATCCGCGAAGCCAAGACCTTCCAGGTGCCGTCAATCATGCAGACGGCCAAGGGTGATGGCATGCAGTTGATGGATCAACATATCCTCGAAATGCTCAAGGCCAAGCTTATCAATGGTGATGAAGCCTATCGCTGCTGTGTCGAAAAGAAAGCTTTTGAGCAGTACCTTCCGAAGAAGAAGCTTTGATAAGCAGTGCCTTCCTCTGCTTGCCTAGGTTTGCCTGCCAGTGTTAGCATCAAAAATGTGAACAACGAAACCAGGGAGCTTTTGTGCAAGACCAATTCGGGCGAAAAATTGAATATTTGCGCCTGTCAGTGACAGATCGCTGCAATCTTCGCTGCCGCTACTGCATGCCTGAAAGTGGGGTTGCGGATCTTACCCATGGCGATGTGCTGCGTTACGAGGAGCTGCTGCGGGTAACTGCCGCGGCCTGCCGACTCGGCATTCGTAAAGTCCGCGTGACCGGTGGCGAGCCCCTGGTCAGGCGCGGTATTGTCGACTTTATCGGTCGCTTGGCTAACTTGCCGGAGAAACCGGAAATTACACTGACCACTAACGGCCTGCTTCTGGCAGAATTGGCAGAGGAGCTGAGGGCTGCCGGCCTTGCCCGGGTCAACATAAGTCTTGATACACTCCGTCCGGAGCGCTTTGAAGAGTTGACCCGGCGTTCCGGTTTGGAGAAGGTCCTGGCCGGCATCGAAGCCGCCGAAAGAGTGGGGATGCTGCCGATCAAGCTGAACATCATTCCTTTTGCAGATTTTAACGCCGATGAGATCGTTGATTTCGCCCGGCTTACACTGGAGCACCCCTGGGATGTCCGTTTTATCGAGTTTATGCCGATCAGTGCCGATCTGGACTATGCTTCTAAAGACGGTATGCCGATCAGCGAGGTTGAGTCAAGACTGAGAACCCTTGGCGAGTTGGAGGCTCTTCCCCATCAGGCCTCCTCGGGGCCTGCCCAAATGTATCGTCTGCCAGGCGCCAAGGGACGTGTCGGGCTGATTCCTTCTGTCTCCGGACATTTTTGTGGTGATTGTAATCGCCTGCGCGTGATGGCCGACGGCCGGGTGCGTGGCTGTTTATTTGACAATGAAGAGACGGATCTCAAAACGGCTTTGCGCGATGGCAGCGATGATCAGATCCTGGAGGAACTCCTCTTGGCGGCAGCTTGTGGTAAGCCGCAGAAACACAAAATCAATGGTAAGGACTTCATGACACCGAGTCGACGCATGCATGGCATTGGTGGTTGATAGAGGCCGGGGCTTGAGGCTGGTAACTAGAGGCTGGATAAAAAGAATAGAAAGAGCAAGGCCCGCCGGGAACAACGGCGGGCCTTGCTTGTTTGCGTTTTGTACAACAGATTACTGCTTGACGTGGCAACGGGCACAGTTTCCCTGTGCATCAAAAGCACGTTTGCCATTGTGACAGACACCACAAAGCTTGCCTGCGTAGATCTCATCCATGGTGATCTCTACGGTTCCCTGTTTCATTTTCGGGAACATGCCCTTGTTATGGCAGTCTTTGCACTTGAGACCTTGCTCTTTATGTAGGGTACCGTCGAAGATGACGGTGCCCATCGGGCTTTCGTTGAATTCGAGAGTCTTTTTGGCAGAGACAGCCAAAGCAGGTCCCCCGCTCAAAAACAGAGCGACAACAATCAGGCAGATCACTTTTTGCATCGGTTTTCCTCCTGGAACGAGTGGGCGTTATCAAGTCAATGGGTAGACGGGGTCATTTTAACAGCTTGTCAGCACTCTGCAACGGGTCAATTCTCTTTGTTTGCTCACACTCCCTCGGGTAAGGCTTCGCCAAGGAGTTCCAGAATGTGCAGTGCCCTCTGATTCCCTTTGGCATGGTTGATGCCGTCCTGAAGCTGCATGATGCATCCAGGGCAGTCTGTTGCGACCAGTTCCGCCCCGCTGCTTTCAACGTTGCCAGCCTTTCTGGCGGCGATTCTTTTTGTGTGCTCGTAGTGGTAGACCGAGTAAGTTCCACCAAGTCCGCAGCAGGTTCCGGCGTCCGGCATTTCGACATACTCCACCTGGGGCAACGCCTTGAGAATCCGCCTGGGCTCCCTGGTGATTCCCTGGTTGCGCAGATGACAGGGGTCGTGGTAGGTCACCTTGATGCGTTGCTCGGCTTTGGGCAGCGCTTCCAGCTTCTCCGGCAGGCCATGTCTGTCTAAAAAGACGAAAATGTCCATGACCTTTGCTGACATCTCTTCGAAGTCATCCCCCAGCTCTGCGTAGATGCTGCCGAGTCCGGAGTTGCATGAGGCGCAGGCGGTAACGATATAATCAAAATTGTGCCGGTTGATCGCCGCAAGGTTCTGATCTGCCAGGCTCTCAATCGTCTTGGTCGCTCCTGCGCTCACCGCTGGCAAACCGCAGCAGGCCTGGTCCTTGGGGACGATGACGGTGACGCCGAGAAACTTCAACGCCTTGAGAAAGGCTTCGCCGACCGCAGGGTACATGTAGTTGATGCCGCAACCGGTAAAGAAGAGCACGGTCGGCTGCTGAGAGTCTCCCGGGAGAATCTCGGGAACCCTCTCGCGAAAAGGTTTGGCGGTGATTGGCGGAAGAGTCCTCTCTTTTTCCAGGTAAGGAGCCGGAAACCGCAGGCGCAGGCCGCTATTTTTCGGGAGCTTTTTAAAGAGCATCGACGACAGGCTGCCTCCCGACTTGGCTAACAGGTTCATCAGCTTCGGCCGACCAAGGACAGTAGCGACACCTTTGCCAAAGGTGGTGAGGCCCCGTTCCTCGGCGATCTGTCTTCTTGCCGCTGCAACGATGTCTTCGGTGTGTACTTTGTTGGGGCAGCCGGCGCAGCAACTGCCACAGAGCAGGCATTGGCTCAAGTCTTCCAGAACCTTGGGCTCGAGGCCGACTTCTCCTTCCAGGATCGAGTTTGCCAGGGCAATCTTGCCGCGGGCGACACGGCCTTCACGACGTTCAGCATCGAAGGCTGGACAGTGGGCCCGGCAGGCTCCACATTTGACGCAGCGCTCTATTTCGTCTCGATAATCTTCAAGTTTTTTAAGTTTGGCCATAACTTCCGTGGCGCGTCACGCGTAGTGCGCGGCGCAGATAATTTGGTAAAAGAGTTCTCGCTACGCACTACTCACCGTACGCTGCAGTATTTTCATCATCGAGGAAAATCTTGCCTGGATTGAGGATGTTGTTAGGGTCAAGTGATCTCTTGATCGCCTTCATATATTCAGCAGCGACCGGGGTGATCTCCAGCGGGATGTAGGGAGCCTTGGCGATACCGACTCCGTGTTCACCGCTCATGGTTCCGCCCAGTTCGAGGGCTGCTTTGAAAACGTCTTTGATGGCCCCTTCCGCTTTCATGATATCGCCGGAAACTTTCTTGTTGACCATGATGTTGACATGAATGTTGCCGTCTCCGGCATGGCCAAAGTTGACGATCGGTATCTGGTACTTGTCAGCAATTGCATCCACTTTGCGAATCATTTCCGGAACCTTGCTGCGAGGTACGCAGATGTCCTCGTTGAACTTGTCCGGATTCACCTTGCGTAGAGAAGCTGAGACCGAACGCCGGATCTGCCAGAGGGCTTCGCTCTCTTCCGGCGTGGTTGCGATACGGGTTTCAACCACGCCGAGAGGTTTGATGATCTCGGCAATGCGGTTGGCCTGTTTGTCGAGAAATTCTCGATCCCCGTCGACTTCGATGATCAGAACCGCCTGGGCGGTTTCGGGCAAATCCAGGTCGGTCGCCTGGCGTACGCATTCAATGGTACGGCCGTCCATGAATTCGAGGGTTGTCGGGATAATCTTATTGCGGGTGATCGCAGAGACAGCTTGCGCCGCACCGTCGATCGAGTCGAAGAGCACCAGCATGGTTTTTTTCGCTTCAGGCAGGGGCAGCAACTTGATAACGATCCGGGTGATGATACCGAGGGTTCCTTCGGAGCCACAGAGCAGCTTGGTCAGGTCGTAGCCGACGACGCCTTTCATGGTGGGTCCGCCGGTGGTGATGATATCGCCAGTCGGGGTGACCACTTCAAGGCCGATGATAAAGTCCTTGGTGACACCATACTTGACGCAGCGCGGTCCGCCCGCACATTCGGCGACGTTGCCGCCCAGGGTTGAAAACTTCAGAGAGGCAGGGTCGGGAGGATAAAAAAGACCGACTTTTTCTACGGTTTTCTGAAAACGTTCAGTGACGACACCTGGCTCGACGGTTGCCACCAGGTTCTCCTCGTCAATTTCCAGAATCTGGTTCATTCGTTCGGTGCAAAGCACGATCCCGCCTTTGGTCGGCAGCGACCCTCCGGTAAAACCGCTACCAGCACCACGGGGGAAAACCGGGATGCGCTCGCGATTGGCGAGCTTCATGACGAGAGCAACCTCTTCCGTAGAGCCCGGTTGCAGGACAACCTCTGGCAAAAAGCTCTGCTGGGTCGCATCGTAGGAGTAACAGATACGCTCCGCTTTGCTGGTCAGGACGTTGTCTTTACCGAGGATCTTTTGAAGTTCTTTTATGGATTGTTCTGAAAGCATGTTCTCTGCCTTTATATTTTTTGCGTGGAAGATTTTAAAGCGTAACGCAAGGACGCTAAGAGAGGCAGGTAAAGACGCAGCGGGTAAATCTTCAGCCCTTGACTCGGGTCTCATTGCGTCTTCTCTATTGAATCTTGCGTCTTTAGCGCTAAGCGAGTGAAGATTTTTTCATCTCACACGTTACGGTTCTACGACCGGCAGGATAGTGCCACCATCCGGAATAATTACAACCTCCGGATTGTCCGGAAGCTGTTTGTATGCCATCTGCAGTGCCTCGTCAAGATGGTTTGCCTTTTCCATGCCCATCTTTTCGGTCTGTTCACGATTGAACTCGCTGATCAGAATGACGCGCCAGGAACGTGCTTTGCTCAGGGTTGACCAAGCTGTTTGACCGTTGATCTCATAACGGTTGCGCAACGCTTTTTCGAAAGCATCCAGCTCTTCGTAATTGAACCAGTCAAAAAAAGTGGCGTTGCCGAAGCCATCCGGACAGGCCGCCAGCAAGATGACTGTTCCGCCAGGGCGAACGGCCTGCACAGCGTAATCGAGTGCTTTGTGGGCCTGGATAAAGTTGATGTCCTTGGGTTCGCCGCCGCAGGAGACGACGGCCAGGTCAGCTAATTGCCGCAATGGTGCAGTGTACAGTCTGAGCGCAAGTTCGCAACCTGCCAAGTGGGCTTGCTCCAGATCGCCGCAGAAGACTTTGGCGATTTTTTTGTCGGTCGTCAGGACGGTATTGAGCAAAAAGTCAGGTTTGATTGTCTTTGCGGCTTCCAGAATAGCCTGGTGTACCGGATTGCCGTCGAGATTAGCGGTCCGGGCCTTAGGGTTTCGGCCACCTTCTGCCGGTGGGTTGAAGATGGCAAAGTGCGTAGCCATGCAGGTTGTCCGGCTTGCAACGCCCGGGACCAGACTCTTGCGTCCGCCGCCGAAGCCGGCAAAGTAGTGCAGACCGATGGTTCCGGTAACGATGACCCGATCTGCTGCCATGACCCGTCGATTGATCTGTACCGGCAGGCCGGAGCTTGTCTGGCCGAGATCCACCAGTTGCTCAGGGTCGTCACATTCATGATCATAAACTGTTATGCGTCCATAGAGAGAGCCAAGGATTTTACGATGTTCATCTTCGGTCTGCTTGCGATGAATGCCAAGGGCGATGATAAACTCTATGTTGCTGTCGGCAATACCGCAACGATTTAGCTCGGCAACCAGGTGCGGCAGGTAGATTTCGCTGCCGGTGTAGCGGGTGATGTCCGATGTGACGATGGCGACACGTTCACCGGGCTTAAGGATCTGTGCCAGTGATTTTGAGGCGATGGGATTGGCCAGCGCGCGACAGACTTCTTCTGCCGGATCTGGCAGGTCATGAGGTGTGTTGGCTGTCAGGGCCTGCGCCTGAAGTTCTATCGCGAGCTTCTGCGAACCATATTTCAGAACGGTTTTATTCAAAAAGCCCCCTGTAATTAACACTTCATTATAGGCGTTCTCCCGGTTTGAGTGCAAGCAGATGACGGGTAAAGGTATTTTTGAAAGGGCTAAATAAAAAAGGCCCGAAGCAATTAACGAATGCCCCGAGCCGGTGTCTTTTTCCCGAAAGGTTCAATCGGTATAGTCCGCCAAAAAATCCATCGCCTCATCAACAGTATCAAAGAGATAAAAGCGTCGTTTGCTGAACATGGCAACTGCGTTGAAAACCACCTTGTAGAGACCCGTTACACCAACAATCGCACCAGCTTTGACATAAGGGGTGTTGTCACGAGCGACTTCCTTAAGTTTTGAGATGGTTTCACCGCTGAAAGCGCTACCACCGGAAATCGTCAGAGTGTACACCGATTTTTCAGGCTGTTTGCGAACCTGTAGAATGCATTCCTCGATGACCGCGTTCATCTCATCGAGGGTAGCATCCCTGCAATCCATGACAAAAATTTGTTTACCTTTGTGCTCGACAAATTTAGCGCGGTCCATAGTTAACACCTCAAGGTTGCTCGATGCGTACTTTCTGATTGTTACATTATCTATTATAAGTCCCCGATTGAGAAGAAGAAAATACCTGTAAACGTAACAAGAGGGAACGGATTAAATCCGTTCCCTCTTGCAATGATGCTACCCAGCCAGGATCCGACTGGTGTGACTCCAATAGAGTGTAAATAATTTAAGTGCGTGCCGGTCCGTTCCCGTTCGAAATCATTGTTGTCGTTCTGGGAAAAATCTGGCGGCTACTTGAGCGGCCACGATGATCATGATGTAGCTGAACAGAGGCATTATCAGGTAGTCTCCCGGACCATTCACAAAGCGAGGCATAGTGAAGCCGGAAAACCAGCTGGTGCCGAAGAAGGCCAAACTGCCGATGAGTGCTGAAAGCTTGAACATAATAAGACTCCTTTTTTCTATGAATGTCCGGGAACGGGAGAGTGGACACATTTAGTCATCTATCATGCATCAGCTGTGCCATATTTTTACAAATGCGGTATGCGCCAAGATGTGCTTGAAATTATTGAGTTTGTGAGGCTGTTTTAATGGTTGAGACGTTGTTTTGAAGGGTAATACGCCAAAAAGTGGTAGTTCTGGTACAACGCTATGGTCAAAAGGCTACAAAGGTAAAGCTTGGCTTTTAGCAAATGCGCGGGAGTTGCTCGCCGGCGAGCATTTCGATTGCCCGGAGTCCACCGATTGATGTCTGCAGACGAACCTTGCCGTCTGCTGTGGCGGTTACTTCACCGATGATCGCAGCCTGCTCGCCATGCTTGTGGCTTTGCATAACGCGCAGAGCCTGGTCGGCGGCTTCGGGAGCAACGAAGGCGAGTAACTTCCCTTCATTGGCAACGAAGAGAGGGTCCAGGCCCAGGATGGCACAGGCTCCGGCGACCGATTGATCGACAGGCAGAGCAGCTTCCTGCAAGGTGATTTCAATCTGGGATTGTAAAGCGATTTCCTTAAGCGTGGTGGCAACTCCGCCCCGGGTCGGGTCTCGCAGGGCATGCAGTTGAGAACCTAGTTCTGCGACAAGTTCTGCAACCATACTGTTGAGAGGAGCGCTGTCCGTAGTGATGTTGCTTTCAAGTTCAAGTCCTTCACGACTGGCCAGAACTGCCATGCCGTGATCACCGATAGTGCCGTTGACGAGGACCTTGTCCCCGATCTGGGCGTTGATTCCGGAAATCTGCAAATCATGTTCAATGACACCGATGCCGGAGGTGTTGATGAAGAGTTTATCGGCCTTGCCCCGTGGGACGACCTTGGTGTCGCCGGTGACAATCTTCACTTCGGCCTGTTGCGCGGCATCGCGCATACTTGCAAGAACTTTTCCCAGGTCTTCGATCGGCAGGCCCTCTTCGATAATCAGGCCAACGCTGATCGCCAGAGGTGTGGCGCCGGCCATGGCCAGATCGTTGACCGTGCCGTGGATCGCCAGGTCGCCGATATTGCCGCCGGGAAAGAAGATCGGGTCAACCACGTAAGAGTCGGTGGTAAAAGCCAGGCGGCCCTCTGGTGCGGCAAACACGGCCGCATCATTCTGATCACGTTGACCAATCCCGGAAAGGGTCGGCACGATCAGGTTATCAAGCAGGTCATGGCTCGCCACTGCCGTGGCCAAGCAGAATTACATCTGATTTCATAAACACTCCGGGGCTGGAGGTTGGTTATGGTCTTTTCCCCGTTCCCAGCCTCCAGCCCGTGATTTTAAGTCCCGTACTTGTATTCGGCTGCGCAGGTTCCTTCACTTGAGACCATGCAGGCTCCAACA
Organism: Deltaproteobacteria bacterium; assembly: GCA_006226895.1. Classification (GTDB taxonomy): domain Bacteria; phylum Desulfobacterota; class Desulfuromonadia; order Desulfuromonadales; family BM103; genus M0040. Next base: position 11,429 of record SBFN01000232.1, read on the forward strand.
GGATCCTCCGGTGTACAGACGGTGCG
>SBFN01000270.1 GCA_006226895.1 Deltaproteobacteria bacterium
CTTGAGATCGACCCACAACAGAGTGACCAACTTGGTGACCAGTGGAAAGAAGCAGGCGTCTGGCTGCTCTGGCCGTTACTGTTCCTGACCGCTTGTGCTTTCCGACGCGGTTGGTTAACAGTTTTTATCTTCTGTACCCTGCTGACTCAACCGGCACAAGCATTTAACTGGCAACAGCTCTGGCAACGCTCTGACCAGAAGGGCGCTCAGGCTTTTGCCGAAAAAGACTTTTCAAACGCAGCAAAGCAGTTCCAGGATCCGCGCTGGCAAGCCGCCGCTCAGTACCGGAATGGCAACTACACTGAGGCCGCCAGATTGCTGAAGCAGTCAGAGAGCGCAGATGACTGGTACAATCGAGGCAACGCGCTGGCAAGGAACGGACAGTTGACCGAAGCAATCAGCGCCTATGATGAAGCCTTAAAGATCAACCCACAGGACCAGGATGCATTGGCAAACAAGCACCTGGTCGAAGACGCCCTTGAACAACAGCAGCAGTCTTCACCTGAAAACAACGATCCTTTATCGCAGAGGGATAAAACGTCATCAGACAAAAGTGAATCATCACCGCAGGATAGCGATTCATCATCGCAAGAGTCCACATCCGGCTCTGAGCAGAAGGACACGCATGACGAAGCTGACTCATCGCAAGATAAGAAAGGGTCTTCCTCTCCGACTCAGGAGAAGGAACCTGCAGCCCCAGACAGCAGAGAAACCGAAGAACCCGGGCAGCCTGGAAAAGACGCTCAAACAGCAGAGCAGGATCCACAGAAAGCTGAACAAGCTTTCGCAGACGCTGCCGAGCCGATACATGACCAGACCTCCACGGAGGAGCAGAGAGCGACCCAGCAGTGGTTACAACGCATACCGGATGACCCAGGTGGACTGCTACGCAGAAAATTCCTCTATCAATACCGTCAACGTCAAGAGCGACAAATGAGTGACAAGCCATGGTAATGCGACATATCTATACATTCCTGATCCTGTTACTTTTACTGGTTTTGAGCCCGGCATTTAGTATTTCTGCCCAGCTCAAAGCGGTTCCTGACCGAACACGGGTTGGACTTGAAGAAAGTTTCAACCTGGAATTGCGGGCAGACGGCAGCCTTGACGGCGATCCGGATCTGAGCCTGCTGGAGCAGGATTTTGAACTGCTCGGCCGCTCCCAGTCCTCTCAGATGCAAATCATCAACGGTGACTTCAGCCGGACAACCGTCTGGAGCCTTACTCTTATGCCACGTAGTGCCGGCAGAAAAGAGATCCCTGCTCTCTGCGTTGGCAGCGATTGCAGCAAACCGATCAAAATTGAGGTCCTGCCAGCCGGACAGAGCAACACACTGGCCGGAGCCAATGATCTGCTTCTTGAAGTCGTCACCAAACCGGAGAAGGTCTGGGTGCAGTCACAGGTTCTTTACAAGATCAGGTTGTTAACCCGTCTCAACTTTCTGCAAGCCAGTCTCAGCGATCCGGAACCGTTCGGGTCGGAAGCCGTGGTACAAAAGCTTGGCGAAGACCGCAATTATGAGACCGTTCGAGATGGTTTACGTTACCGGGTCGTAGAACGCGATTATCTTATTTTCCCGCAGCAAAGCGGCCAGTTAAAGATTCCGCCGGCACGCTTTACTGCACAGGTCGCAGAGGGCGGCCGGGGCCGCTTTGACCCTTTTAATCAGAGGATCAGGCAGATTCGAAGGAGTTCCGAAGAAATCAGCATTGAAGTACTTCCAGCGCCAGAATCAGAAGGCCGCAGCTGGCTGCCAGCCAGAGAACTGCAATTGCAAGACGACTGGCAAAAGCCTCCGCAACTAACCGTTGGTGAACCGGCAACCAGAACGATTACTCTGAGCGCCATAGGTGTGCCATCTGCGCAACTCCCGGCTCTCAAAATTGACGTTCCCGACAGTTTTAGAAGCTATCCTGACCAACCAAAGCGTGAGGATCAGTTCAAGGAGAACGGTGTGCTCGGCGTGCTGCAGGAGAAGCTGGCCATTGTGCCGACCCGTCCAGGCATCCTTCGGCTTCCGGAAATCAAGATCGACTGGTGGAATCTGGACGATGAGCGCTGGCATCAAGCTCGGTTACCGGCGCTGGACGTTGAAGTCCTGCCGGCAACAAACCAACCTGCTGTCACTACCACTCCACCTGCTCTTCCACAAGAGCCTTTGCAGCAAGAAGAAAAGTCAAAAACGGAGATTCCCACCTCACCAATACCAGAAGGCCACGGTTTTTGGCCCTGGCTGAGTATGGCGCTTGGAGCTGGCTGGATTTTGACGCTGCTGTTTATCGTCAAGAAAAAACTGGCACAGCGCAAACAGGAGAACAAACAGGAGCAGCAAGAAGAAAGGACAGATCTTAATGTAGCACGAAAGAGATTAGACCAAGCTCTTTCTTTGAACAATCCGACACAAGTACGCAGCGCAATGCTCGATTGGGGGGCCACCCTCTTCCCCGAGCAGCGGCCAGGCAACCTGGAAGAGCTGGCGGCACTTTGCGGTGAACCACTCAAGCAGAAGCTGGAGCTATTCAGTAGAAGCCTTTACAGCCGCGACAAGAAAGATTGGGACAGCCGCGGGCTCAGAACTGCAGTACGAGAGGTACAACAAAAAGTGACAAACCCTGAAAAGGACAAAAAATTGCCGCCACTGTACCCACACTAGAGTCCTGGCCCAGAGGATGTCTTACCACTTGGATAGATAAGGAATTGTATTTAAATGGGGATTGCTAAAAATCCATCACGCGTCAGTTTGCCGCGCATTGACAAGCCTTACCCCTCGATACTGGAATTCCTGACGCAAAGGTTCCCAATTGTCGGACAAAAGGTATGGGAAGAGCGGATAGCAACGGGTAAAGTCCTCGACGATTCAGGTCGTCCGATCACCCGAGAGACGCCCTATGTTCCCCAGAAGAGGATCTTCTATTTCAGGGAGGTTGCGGAGGAACCGCTGATCCCACTGCAGGAGAAGGTTGTCTTTGAAAATGAAGAGATCCTGGTTGCCTGCAAGCCGCCTTTTCTGCCAGTCACACCGGCAGGCCCCTATGTCAACGAATGCCTGCTCAACCGCCTGCGCAGAAAAACCTGCATCAGCAATCTGGTCCCTCTCCACAGAATCGACCGTGAGACCTCGGGCTTGGTGCTTTTTTCGAAAAACGAAAAAACTCGCGGTCTTTACGGTGGCCTCTTTTTAAATGGCACGATTGAAAAAACCTATGAAGCGCTGTCGGAGGTTTCAACCTGCACAGAGAAAAACGAATGGAGCGTCGAGAATAGGCTCGTTGACGATGACATCTGGTTCCGAAGCAAGGTCGTCCCAGGGGCTATCAACGCCAGGTCCAGAATAAAACGGGTTGGTTACAGGGCAAATAAAGGTCATTTTTTACTTTACCCACACACCGGCAAGAAACATCAGCTAAGAGTTCATATGAGTGGGCTAGGTTTTCGCATCTTGCACGACCGCTATTATCCTAATCTTCTGGATAAGCAGGAAGATGACCTGAGCAAACCGCTGCAGCTGATCGCCCGCCGGGTCAAATTCACCGACCCGATTTCCGGGGGAATCATGGAGTTTGAGTCTGATCGTCGATTGCTCTTATAGAAATTTCGGTCACTTTAATCCACAGAACTATGCGCTTCAAAACAGTCCTTATCAGCCTTTCCTGTAAAACAGGGGTTGTAAGTAATTTTACGATTCAGCCAACGAAACCGCAAAAAAATGGGGGCAAACAAATAAGATTGTCACCTGTTTGACCCCTGCTAACTGTCTGGTATATTTGAGAACATGCAAGCGACACTGTTTCAACAGTGGCACTATGGACATAAAAGGAAACAAGAGAATGAAATCACTAATTGGCAAGGTCCTCTTGGTAGGTGTTCTGTTGCTAACTCAGCCATTGGCAACGACGCGCGTGGCCGCTGATGAACTCCCCGACTTCTTAAAGAGTAAGGGCGGTGTTATCTACCCAGTCACAGGGGACTCAACACAAGATATTTTCCGCACTCCTCCCTTTGCCACGGATTATCTCAAACCAGGAATGCTCATAGGCGTTTTGCCGAACGACTGTAAACCCGCCAGCCGGGGAACGATTGGCGATTATTACATGTGTCATCACGATTTAGCCCTCAA
>SBFN01000259.1 GCA_006226895.1 Deltaproteobacteria bacterium
GCCTTGGCTGCCAGATTAGTACGCAAAATACGCTTTGGCTTGCCACCCATAAGTTCACAGATGGGGCGGTTAAGGACTTCTATGCCCTGCTCTATCTTACGTCTCAGGTCACCATCTGTGAAAACTCCAAGCAGGTCGCCCTGTTCATCGACAACACCGGTAATGCCCAATTTTTTACTGGAGATAACGTAGAGTGCATCCTTCAAGGGAGTACCGGCGAGAACCGTCGGAACAGAGTCGTCGACATGCATTAGGTCTTCGACTCGCAAGAGCAAGCGCTTGCCCAGCGCACCGCCAGGGTGAAAAAGAGCAAAATCTTCTTCCCGGAAACCACGTTGCAAGAGCAAAGCAACAGCAAGAGCGTCCCCCATAGCCAGGGTGACCGTCGTACTCGCCGTTGGCGCCAGTTGCAGGGGGCAGGCTTCTTCCTTAATGGAAATATCCAGAAAGACATCTCCGGCTCGGGCCAGGGTGCTGGCAGAGTTACCAGCCATCGCCACCAAGGGGAGCCCCATACGCTTGATGATAGGCAAAATTCGGGTAATTTCCTCGGTCTCACCTGAGTTGGACACGGCAACAACCACATCCCCCTTCATCAACATCCCCAAATCGCCATGCACCCCTTCGGCGGGATGCAGGAAAATAGCGGGGGTCCCGGTCGAAGCCATGGTCGCGGCCATTTTTTGGCAGATCAAACCGGACTTACCCATGCCGGTCACTACGACGCGGCCGGTACAGGCAAGGATCATTTCTACCGCCCGTGCAAAGCGATCATCCAGACGGACAGCCAAAGCTTCTACCGCATCGGCCTCTATCTGAACAACCCTGCGGGCCGCCTCAACAATTTCTGCATAGTTATTCATTTATGACCTGACGATTTCATCAATAGACAACATAGTACGCAACAAGGCCTCAACAGAGTCGAGGAACAGGCTGTTCGGACCGTCGCATAGGGCCTTTTCGGGGTTGTCATGAACTTCCCAGAAAAGAGCATCAATCCCCGTGGCAACAGCAGCACGTGAGAGGGGCGCCACAAATTCACGTTGGCCCGAAGAGGCGGAACCGGCGCCACCAGGCAACTGCACAGAATGAGTTGCATCAAAAACCACCGGATAGCCAAGTTGACGCATGATAGCCAGAGAGCGCATGTCGCTCACCAGGTTATTATAACCAAAGCAAGCGCCTCGCTCAGTCAACAGGATCTTATCGTTACCGGTGGAGAGAACCTTGCCAATAGCATTCTCCATATCCCAGGGGGCCTGGAACTGGCCCTTCTTGATATTAACGATACGACCGGTCTCGCCGACAGCAACCAGCAAATCGGTCTGACGGGAGAGGAAGGCCGGGATCTGCATGATATCAAGGACTTCGGCCGCAGCTGAAACCTGGGTAACATCGTGAACATCGGAGATGACTGGCAGACCGGTCTCTTCCTTAACCGCTTGCAGAATTTTCAACCCCTCCAGGAGACCGGGACCGCGATAGGAGTTAACAGAGGTTCGATTGGCCTTGTCGTATGAGGCCTTAAAAACAAGGCTGACACCGACACGCTCGGCAATCTCACGTAAAGCCCCGGCCATGCTCAAGGTGTGATCAAGACTCTCTATGGCACAGGGACCAGCGATCAACACCAGAGGGTTGTCACCACCAATTTTTACAGATCCCGCTGAAAGTATTTTACTCATTGACCATCCTGACCTTTGCTGGCCTTGAAACATGCGCCAACAAAAGACTCGAAGAGTGGGTGAGGAGCCATCGGCCGTGATTTGAATTCAGGATGAAATTGGCAACCGAGGAACCATGGGTGATCAGTAATCTCGACAATCTCGACAAGGTTTTCTTCCGGATAAACTCCGGAAAGAACCAGCCCGCATTTTTCAAGCGCTTCGCGGTAGGCGTTATTGAACTCGAAACGATGACGATGGCGCTCACCGATATCTTTCTGGCCATAAATTCTGCGTGCCAGGGTCTTCTCCTGCAAAGAGCAGGGATAAGCTCCTAGACGCATTGTGCCGCCCTTGCCCTTGACCTTCTTCTGTCCTTCCATGATGTGAATGACCGGGTTCTTTGCGTCTTCCTTGAATTCACTGGAATAGGCTTCCTCGACCTTACAGACCGAACGCGCAAACTCGACCACGGCCATCTGCATACCAAGGCAGATACCAAAGAAGGGGATCTTGTTTTCCCTGGCATGGGTAATCGCGGCAATCTTGCCCTCGCTGCCACGCTCGCCGAAACCACCCGGGACCAGGATCCCGTCGACATCATCGAACGTCGAGCCGACACCGTGCCGCTCCAGAGCCTCTGAATCAACATACTGCAACTGCACCCGGCAGTTATTGCCGATGCCGCCATGCGTCAAAGCCTCGGCAAGGGACTTGTAGCTCTCGGTCAGATCGACGTATTTACCGACAATCGCAATTGTCGTCACGCCTGCAGGCTCCTTAACGCGCTTAACGATTCTTTGCCAACCACTCAAGTCTGGCTTCTTGGTCCAGATATTGAGCGATTCAATAATTCTTTCGTCCAGACCCTCTTCATGAAAGGCCAGTGGAACTTCATAGATTGTCCCCACGTCTCTCGCCGTAATGACAGCCTCTTCACGAACATTACAGAACAGGGCGATCTTGCCCTTCATGTCACGAGGCAGTTCACGATCACAACGACAGAGCAGGATATCCGGCTGGATGCCGATCTGGCGCAACTCCTTAACGCTGTGCTGGGTCGGCTTGGTTTTCAACTCGCCGGCGGTCGGAATATAGGGGACCAGGGTCAGGTGGATATAGATGACATTCTCGGGACCAAGATCAGTGCGGAATTGGCGAATAGCCTCAAGGAAAGGCAGGGATTCGATATCACCAACGGTACCGCCAACCTCAACAAGCGCCAGATCGACGCCTTTTGTATTTTCCAGGATCTTGCTCTTGATCTCGTTTGTGATATGGGGAATGACCTGAACCGTACCACCCAGATAATCGCCACGGCGCTCTTTGCGGATAACGGAATCATAGACCTGGCCGGTCGTGAAGTTGGATTTTTTGGTCAGGTTGGCGGTGGTGTAGCGCTCATAATGGCCTAGATCCAGATCGGTCTCAGCACCATCATCAGTCACAAACACCTCACCGTGCTGAAAAGGGCTCATGGTTCCCGGGTCAACATTGATATAGGGGTCCAGCTTCTGCATGGACACTTTTAAGCCACGTGCTTCCATAAGGGCACCGATAGACGCGGCTGCCAGCCCTTTGCCGAGAGAGGAAACAACGCCGCCGGTGATAAAAATAAACTTGGTCTTCATGGATTCTCCTGACCGATCAACAGATTGACTGACAAAAACAAACAAGCCTGAGATTTTACACTTCCGCAGGTGAAATGAAAACCCCTTATTACCGAAAACATGATCTAAACTTTCAAGAAGACAATAACTGCTTCACCCGTTCCAGATCTTCAGGGGTGTCAACCCCCTGCCCCACTAACTCAGTCTCTGCGACACGAATTCTGTAGCCATGTTCAAGAGCACGTAACTGTTCAAGGCATTCCTGTGTTTCCAGAGGCGTCGCCTTCAACTGCGGATAGGCAAGGAGAAACTCACGTCGATAGACATAAAGGCCGATGTGCTTGGCCGTCGCCAATTCAGGCCAACGCTGTTCGACATCGTCATTGAAATCACGTGGATGAGGGATTGGCGCACGGGAAAAATACAGGGCAAAGCCTTTTTGGTCGGTAACGACCTTGACAACATTGGGGTTAAGAAACTCCTCGGCCGACGTCAGTGGCGTTTTCAGCGTCCCCATGGGAATCGAGCTGTCGACCAGAAGAGGTGCAACGGCGGCCTGAATCATCGCCGGATCGATCAGGGGCTCATCGCCCTGAACATTGACGATCAGTTCGTCATCGAGGCCTTCGGCAACTTCCGCCAAACGATCCGTGCCAGTCGGATGATCTGCGCGGGTCATGACAACGTCACCACCAAAGACATCCACGGCTTGGGCAATGCGATTATCATCGGTCGCAACGATAACCCTGCCAACCGACTCACAAAGTGACGACCGCTCATAGACCCACTGAATCATCGGCTTACCACATAAATCAGCGAGCGG
>SBFN01000002.1 GCA_006226895.1 Deltaproteobacteria bacterium
ATTGCTGACGGTGGCATCAAGTATTCCGGTGAGCTTCCGAAAGCGATTGCTGCCGGTGCCGACACGATCATGATTGGTTCTCTCTTTGCGGGTACAGATGAATCTCCAGGTGAGACGATCCTTTTCCAGGGGCGAACCTACAAAACCTATCGCGGTATGGGCAGCATCGGTGCCATGAAGCAGGGGAGTAAAGATCGTTATTTCCAGGGTGGAGCTGAAGATGTCAAGCTCGTTCCCGAAGGGATTGAAGGCCGTGTTCCATTCCGCGGTCCTCTCTCCGAGAATGTCCACCAGTTGATGGGCGGGCTGCGCTCCGGCATGGGCTATACCGGCTGCAAAACTATCAAGGAATTGCAGGAGAATGGCCAGTTCATGCGTATCACAAATGCAGGTTTGCGTGAGTCCCATGTTCATGACGTGAATATTACCCACGAAGCACCTAACTATCGGATTGAGAAGAACTGATAGATTCGGGACGAGGGACGCGATACGCGGTACGAGGAAAGTCAAAAGAAGGTTAATCAGGGGACTGGCTCCAAAGGTGCCTGTCCCCGAGTTTCTTATTACTGATCACTGATCCCAGAGGTTGCATGCAAGACATTCATTCTGAAAAGATACTGATACTAGACTTTGGCTCACAATATACCCAACTGATCGCACGCAGGGTGCGTGAAGCTCATGTTTACTGTGAGCTGCACCCCTTCGATATGACGCTCGACAAGATCAAGTCTTTTAATGCTACGGGCATTATCCTCTCCGGTGGACCGAAGTCAGTCTACGAAGAGGGGGCCCCGGCCATTGAAGAAGAAATATTCGAGTTGGGAATTCCGGTTCTGGGTATCTGTTATGGCATGCAGTTGATGTGTCATCACTTCGGCGGCAAGGTCGTGCCGGCCGGCAAGCGTGAGTACGGCCACGCTGACCTGCTCGCCAAGAACACTCCCGGGCCTCTTTTTGACGGTTTCTTTGTTGATGGCCATAGTTCGGTCTGGATGAGCCATGGTGATCATGTTGAGGTTCAGCCTCAGGGTTTTGAGGAGATTGCTGTTACCGATAATGCCCCGGTCTGTGGCATCCAGAACCTTGAGCGCAACCTCTATGGTGTGCAATTCCATCCCGAGGTCAATCATACGCCGCGCGGCGAGATGCTTATTGATACCTTTGTCCGCAAAATTTGTGGTTGCACCGGAAGATGGACGCCCGGACAGATTATCGAGGATGCGGTTAGCCGGATCCGGGAACAGGTTGGTGACGAAGAAGTTATCCTGGGCCTTTCCGGTGGAGTCGACTCCTCTGTGGCCGCGGCCTTGATTCATCGCGCTATTGGCAACCAGCTGACCTGTGTGTTTGTCGACAACGGCCTTTTACGTCTCGGTGAAGGTGATCAGGTGATGTCGACTTTTGCGGAAAGCCTTGGCGTTAAAGTTATCCGTGTAGACGCTGAAGAGCGCTTTCTTGCCAGGTTGGCGGGAGAGGACGATCCGGAAAAGAAACGTAAAATTATCGGCAACCTGTTCGTCGACATCTTTGAAGAAGAATCTAAAAAACTGCAAAATGCCAAGTGGCTGGCCCAGGGCACCATCTATCCGGACGTGATTGAATCCGCCGGAGCCAAAACCGGCAAGGCTCATAATATCAAGAGCCATCACAATGTCGGCGGTCTACCCGATTATATGACGCTCAAGCTTCTTGAGCCATTACGTGAACTCTTTAAGGATGAAGTCCGTACTGTCGGTGAGGAACTCGGGTTGCCGCATCGCATGGTCTGGCGCCACCCTTTCCCGGGGCCCGGTCTTGGTGTGCGGATCCTTGGCGAGGTGAAAAAGGAGTACTGCGATATCCTGCGACAGGCTGATGCCATCTACATCGAAGAACTCTACCAAACCGGACATTACGACAAGATCAGCCAGGCCTTTGCTGTGTTTCTTCCTGTCAAAAGTGTCGGCGTTATGGGTGATGGTCGCACTTATGAATATGTTGTCGCCTTGCGTGCCGTCGAGACGAAAGATTTTATGACTGCCGGCTGGTACCCGATGCCTTACGAAGACCTGGCGCGGATCAGTAACCGGATTATCAATGAAGTGCGCGGCATCAATCGTGTCACTTATGATATTTCGAGCAAGCCGCCGGCAACTATAGAGTGGGAATAAAGAGGCGACAGGTGGCACCTGGCGAGAAAAGATCGGATAAACAGCGGAGACGGGCAACAGCCTCATCTCCGCTGTTTTTTTATTGAAGCCCTCTCAATTATCCTTTGATCTCTAAATCGTCAAAGAAATCGTTGATTTACTGCTTCTCGATTGAATGTCCCTGCATGAATAAGCTAAGATGAAGATCGTCTTAGTTCCTTTGTTTGTTTGTCTTGTCAGAATTGAAGGGAAGGTTCATGGATAATTTTCAAATGCTTTACTGGTATTGGCTGGTTTTCGGGATGATACTGATTTTGCTGGAACTGGCAATTCCTTCCTTCACGATCTTCTGGTTTGGTTTGGGGGCGCTGGTCGTCGGCTTATTGTTGCTACTGGTCCCGGGCCTCAGCCTGACCTTGCAGGTTCTGGTCTGGGTTATTGCCTCGGCTGCTTTCGTGCTTTTCTGGTTCAAAGTGCTCAAACCACGTATGACCGATAAAACGACCTCCGGCATCGCCCGTGAGGCGGTTCTTGGTGAAACGGCCATGGTCACTCGTGTTCCTGAAGGCGATCGACGTGGCGAAATACGTTTCTCTGTGCCGATGCTTGGCTCCGATATCTGGCCATTCATCTGCGACGACGAGGTCGCCGTTGGTGACCGGGTCGCCGTGCGGGAAATTTCCGGTAACACCATGTTGGTTAAAATTGTCCGTAACACTCAAAGTAAAGGGGAGGGTTGAATATGGGAGGCCTGATCGTTGTTATCATTTTTGCCATTCTGGCTATCACCACCATCAGCATGGGGGTGCGGCTTGTGCCACAGGGCAGCAAATGGGTTGTCCAGAGACTCGGTAAATATCACAAGACCCTGAGCCCTGGCCTGAACATCCTTATTCCTTACATTGATAACGTCGCTTACAAGGTCACCACCAAGGACCAGGTCCTCGATATCCAATCCCAGGAAGTTATCACCATGGACAATGCGGTTATCCTTGCCAATGCGGTCGCCTTTATCAACGTTATCAGCCCCGAGAAGGCAGTCTACGGCGTCGAATCTTATCACCTGGCCATCCAGAATCTGGTTCAGACCTCGTTACGTTCGATTATTGGTGAGATGGCTCTGGACTCTGCCCTGAGCTCACGTGATTCAATAAAGGCCAAGCTCAAAGAAGCCATCTCGGACGATATCAGCGACTGGGGAATTACCTTGAAGACAGTTGAGATCCAGGATATCAAGCCATCGCAGACGATGCAGAAGGCGATGGAAGAGCAGGCGGCTGCTGAGCGGGAAAGACGGGCGACGGTAACCCGCTCCGGTGGTGAGAAAGAGGCCGCTATCCTCGAAGCCGAGGGTCGTCTCGAAGCGTCCAGGCGTGATGCTCAGGCTCAGGTGGTACTGGCTGAAGCGACACAAACAGCGATTACCAAGGTGACCGAAGCGATTACCGACCAGGAACTTCCGGCGATGTACCTGCTTGGAGAGAAGTACATCAATTCGATCCAGGATATGGCGAATTCATCGAACGCTAAAACTGTGCTGCTACCTGCAGATTTGCCGAGCGCACTACGTGGCATCCTCGGTGGTGGCAAGTAACGTTCTGTACCGATACTGTAATGTGTGGTGCTTTTTAACGATGGACCTATAACCCAAAAAAAGGGAATACGTCTTTACACCAAAACAGTAAAAGCTGAAATCAAAAGACCAACGCAAAGACGCTCAGAAAAGCAAGGAAAGACGCAAAGGGTGACTGTCTCTTTTTGAATTGGTTTTCTTTGCGGGCTTCCTGTACCTTTTCGCGACTTTGCGTTGAATACTTACAACTTTTGTTGGGTTATAAGTCCTTTTAATAAAGGCCTCTCCTTGTTTTGTGATTGTGGACTATGACTAAGAGCGCTCAAAGAAAACCAGGAAAGCCTGCGAAAAAATACAGCCAGGCTGCACGATTACACG
>SBFN01000083.1 GCA_006226895.1 Deltaproteobacteria bacterium
CGTCAGCCAGTTCTCCCCGGCAATGTTTAACGCCCATCTCGGTCAGCGCCGGGTGTGGATTGCGCGAGAAAGAGCGGACCTCGTCATCACGCTCTCGTAGCCGCTTGACGATTGCCTTGCCGAGGAAGCCCCCGCCACCGGTTACTAAAGCTTTCATGACAGCTTCTCCTCGGCCCAGGCCGCCAGCTTTTCACGGAAAATCTTGGCATTGTGACGAATATCGACAGGGAACTCGGGATGGAAGAGAAAGGTTTTTATCTGTCTGGTCACCTCATGCTCGGCACCTATAGCAATTAATTCCTGATGTATTTTTTCAAGGCTTGAGGTGTCAGCCCCCTTTTCCAGTTCGATACAGAGCACCGGCCTCTGATTCCCCAATTCACCAACACCAACCAGGGCGGTGCGAAACACGTCTGCATGGGTATTGAAGATGGCCTCGCAGGGGATCGTGAAGCAGGTCGCTTCAGCGGTCTCAACCCTGTGCGCCTTACGGCCACAGAACCAGACGCGGCCCCGGGAATCACGATAGCCAAGATCACCCATGCGATGGTAGAAACCTCGGCTTTCCGGGTCGGCAATCTTGCCGAGCGCGGTGGACTCCTCGCGGTTGAAATAGCTTTGTGTGACCTGCGGGCCTTTCACGACAATTTCACCGATCTCGCCAATGCCGAGCTTCAAGCCATCGTCCCAGACACGAATAGGCGCGTCGGTGATAGTGATGATTTCAAGTTGTATATTCGGCACTGGCTTGCCGACACAGACACCTTGACCCTGATCCGTTGCATGCCGCGTTTCGCTCAAGATCTCCTCGCTGCCGATCGAGCACACGGGCAAAGCTTCGGTGGCTCCATAAGGGGTAAACACCTGTGCTCCATCAGAGAGCATGTTGGCAAAACGCTCCAGCACCGCTGCGGGAACCGGAGCTCCGGCCGAGATTGCTCTCTTCAGGCTCGGCAGCTGAACATTGTTTGCTTCACCGTAACGACCAACCCGGTTGATCAGTGCCGGCGAACCGAACATGGTGGTGATCTGAAATTTTTCGATGGCAGCAATAATCTTGACCGGATCGACATCAGCCGGGCGGGTGAAGTCCATCTCAGGGACTACGGAGGTCATGCCCAGGGCCGGCGCGAAGAGGGCAAAGAGCGGAAAAGTCGGCAGGTCAATTTCACCGGGACGAATATCGTAGACTTGTCGCAGCATCTCCACTTGCGCAGAGAAGTTACCGTGACTGTAGACAGCACCTTTTGGCACGCCGGTGCTGCCGCTGGTAAAAAGAATCGCCGCGGTTTCATCGTCAAAGGTCTGTGCTGTCTGGTATTGCTGGTCTTTGGGAACTCTGCTCAGGATTTTGTCGAGGGTCGAGCCACCCCAGAAAAACTTTTTTCCGACGGTCAATAGTGTCTTGACGGTCGGCTTGCCCCAGCCAAGGAGAACGCGGGCCAGATGCGCCTTTGGAATACCGATAAAGACTTCGGGCTGTGCTTCGGCGAGACAGGTTTTGAGGTTTTTAACGCCCATGCCTGGATCGACAAAAACCGGCACGGCGCCAATTTTAAAGAGTGCGAAGGTCAGGGCAAAGAATTCGAAACCGGGGGGGACCATGAGGACGGTACGGACACCACGCTTGACCCCAATCGCTACGAGGGCCGCTGCCATGCGATCACTTTCCTGATCAAGCTCGGCAAAGGTGTATTTTGCGTAGCTGGTCTGCTGCTGGACATCGTGGCCCTGCGGGATGAAGATAGCCGGAGTTTCCGGCTGCAACCTCGCCATCTCGGGGAGATGCGCGGCAACATTGGCGGAGACCGTCTGGCTCATTACGCTGTCTCGTCAGGAGATGCCGCAACCGACGGTTCTATAGGATTGGCGTCCAGGAATTGCTCGATAATCGGGATCACTTCATCGCTGGCATCTTCAAGGATGTAATGACCACAGTCATCGAAAGTGTGGACTTCCGCACTGGGGAAACGGCGCTGCCACTCCTTGAGGAAATGCTTGTCGAAAACAAAATCCTTCATTCCCCAGCAGATCGTCATCGGCAGATCGGCAAAGCGATCCAGGCCTTCTTCGACTTCGCTGACCAGGTCATAACCCGGGTCGTCCGGTTGCAGCGGGATATCCTGGACAAAGCGCAAGGTGGCTATGCGGTCGGAAGCCGTATCATAGGGGGCACAATAAGCCCCGCGCAAGGCCTCCGACATCGGGTTGCGCTTGCAGCCAACTCTCGCGGCCATCAGGGCGAACATATTCAGCTTTTGCACCAGGAAGGCTCCGAACGCCGTATCACGGCAGATTTTCAGAGCCAGCGGGAATTTCTTGCCTTCCGGAAGGTGGAAGGCCCCGGTGTTCAGGATGACCAGACGCGCGATCCGGTCGGGATGACGAGAGGCATAAGCCATACCGATCATGCCGCCCCAGTCATGCACGACCAGGGTGATGCGCTCACGGACCTCAAGGTGCTCGAGCAGCGCTTCGAGATCATCGACCCGCTGCTTGAGGGTATAGGAGTAAGCCTCATCGCCGGGCTTGTCAGACAGGCCGCAACCGATATGATCGGGAACAATAACGCGATAACGATCACGCAGCGTCTTTGCCAGGTTGCGATAGTAGAAAGACCAGCTCGGGTTACCGTGGACCATGACCACGGGATCACCCTGCCCTTCGTCGAGGTAGTGGTAGCGCTGCTGGTTCAGTTCCAGAAAATTATTTTCAAAGGGGTAGAGGTCGCTCATTATTCACTCGTTGGAAAGAATATGCACCACAGAGTCACAGATGACACAAAGGCAGGTAAAAATAGATCATTAGCAACCTTGGCTTGCTCTGCGTTCTCTGTGACTCTGTGGTAAAGCTTTTGATGTGGTTTCAGGCAACGTCATTTTTACCACTGAATCGCTAACATCAGGCAGTTTAAGCCACTACCGATGCCGAGGAAGCCAACGGTGTCACCGGGAAGCAGAAAATCACGCTCCTTGGCAATCGCGGCGGTCACCGGCAGGGAAACCGTGCCCATGTTGCCGAGAAACTCGTA
The DNA here is from genome assembly GCA_006226895.1 of Deltaproteobacteria bacterium. GTDB lineage: Bacteria > Desulfobacterota > Desulfuromonadia > Desulfuromonadales > BM103 > M0040. The sequence continues at coordinate 3,032 of SBFN01000083.1, forward strand.
CGAAGAAAAATCCTTATCCGCTGAAAGGCCGATCGTTTGCAGGATCAGTTTCTGATGGGCCTCACCCACCTGGTGGCAAATAACTTTATCGATACGGTCGGTCGTCAGGTCCAGCTCCTTGGCAAAAGCATCCCAGGTTCTTTTACCCAAATCAACGCCATACTTCATGACGGCGACGGCATCGGTCTGCATGTAAGGAACATGATTTTCGGGATCGTCAGACTTGATCCCCCAACGACAGAGGGTGTGATGCTGAGGTTCGGCCAGGTTGATACCGCCAAGCAGACGAGGTCGTCGCGAGGGCGTGAAAGAGCCGTCGGTAAGGAGAACAGCGGCGGCACCGGAACCGCCGGTCAGGGTGGCCAGCGACTTGGTGAAATTCTCCATGGTCGGGTTATCAAGCATCTGCTGGATCATGATCTCATTAATCTCGCGAGAGCTCTCACAGGCAACGACAAGCCCGGCACGGATCTGGCCCAGCTCAATGCGGTTGGCAATATCGAGGACGCCATTGAGAACACCGAGACAGGCGTTGGAGGTATCGTAAATGGCAACATCACCCTGAATACCGAGAGCCGAAGCCACCTGGCAGGCGGTCGCCGGCTCAAAGTGCTCACGACAAACACCGGCATAGACCACAGCGCCGATATCAGAGGGAGAGATCTTACGCTCACGCAGCGCTTTTTTTGCTGCAGCGATCGCCCCTTCCGAAATGCGCGTGTTCGGTTTCCACCAACGGCGTTCCCTGATTCCGGTCAAAGCTTCCAGCTGGCCGGGAGGGATATGCAGGGCGTCGTACATCGGCTTCAACCGGCTTTCCAACTCCGTCGATGTCACCACGATCGGCGCCAACTCGTAGCCGACCGATTCAACGTATACTCGTGAGTACTTCATTCACACCACCATTATCTTAATTAATGCCAAGCAGGCCACATACTACCTGCTGTGAGGCAGACAGGCAAATTCTTTAATTAAACACAGATCTGAAAACGTTAAGATCAACTTTT